>NZ_JBAURI010000632.1:0-2040 GCF_049581145.1 Bradyrhizobium sp. | reverse complement strand
CGGCGAGGGGATTGTTTCGGCCGATGGTGGCAAAACAGATGGCGACTGCGGCGGTGAAGCTTAGGGCTTGAACTACGTTTTCGCCGAGGAAGGCTATGGCGAAGGTGGCGGGTGTTCGAGGGAGCAGAAGGAGGGTCAGCGTGAAGAGGCTGCCTACTGTACCGATCAGTAAATAAAGCGGGAGGGATTTGATCCAGCGCGCAAAAAAGGGCAGAAGAAGGCAGGCGGTGGCGCCGGCGAGCGAGAGGACCGCGCCCCCCATGCGGCCGACGAAGGCTGGCGAGGCGTGGAAGTCTGCGGAGACGCCACCGAGCTGGTTGGTGAGCGCGAAGGAGCCTGTGGGAGCGGCAAACAATAGCAGCGTAAGGAGTACTTCGCCCCGCTTCAGGAGGGCGCCTAGTTCTGTGAAGAGTTTGCGGAAGCCATCGCGGGCGAGGTTGAGCGCGGATTTGGCGGCGTCCGGTGAGGTTAGTTCGGGGACGGGGATCCAGGGGAAGACGGCGGCGGGCAGGACGACCAACGCTCCAAGTAGTGGCGCGATTACGGTTAGGGGGAGTCGACGCATGCCTTCGGCGGCGATGGCGGCCATGAGGCCGTTGCCGAGGAAGAGGCCTACCTGGGTCCAGGCGCTCAGGCGGGCACCTTCGTGGTTGGGGTTATCGCGCTCGGCTTCGGCGACCTCGGGGATGACGCCGGCGAGCCAGCCGCCCAGGGCATTGGAACTGAGTACGGAGGCGGCGTAGGCGACCACGAGCAGGATCTCGAGGGTAAGGAGGTGGCCGCGCATGAGGACCGCCGTCATCAGGCCGAGGCCTGCAAGTGCTGCAAACACGGTGGCATAGAAGCGACGGGTGAAACGGATGTCGAGCAGGGGGCCGAGCAGGAAGACCCAGAATCCGGGGGAGAGGCAGGCCGCGCTGATGGCGGCGATCTTGATTTCAGGGACGCCCTGGGCGGCGAGCATCTGGGGTAATGGCAGGACGATGAACCCACCCGCGAGGCCAATCGTGGCGTTCGAGAGGCCCATTAACCAGACGGGGGCTCGGCGGCGGGATTGGATGCGGGGGGGCATCGGGACAGTGTACGGCAGGGGGCTATTCTGCGGCTTGTCCTTCGTCGGCCAGGGGCTGCCAGAGCTC
This sequence comes from Bradyrhizobium sp., assembly GCF_049581145.1. Classification (GTDB taxonomy): domain Bacteria; phylum Pseudomonadota; class Alphaproteobacteria; order Rhizobiales; family Xanthobacteraceae; genus Bradyrhizobium. Next base: position 901 of record NZ_JBAURI010000632.1, on the reverse strand, counting down.
GAGGCGGTTGCCGTCGCAGTCTTTGATCCAGGCGAATTTGCCATAGGAGGCGTTGTCGCGCTTGGGGTCAATCCATACGCCGGCGGCCTCAAGTGTGGCAAGTAAAGCGTCTAGGTCATCTACGCGGTAGTTGATCATGAACGGTTGGGGACCGTCGCCGAAGTAGCTGGTGTCCAGCGGGAAGGCGGACCAGGCGGTCATACCGGTGCCTTTGGGGACTTCGTCGGACCATTCGAAAGAGGCGCCGCCGAAGTCGGAGAGGGTGATACCCAGGTTTGTGGCGTACCACTTTACCAGGGCTTTGGGGTCGGGAGAGCGGAGGAAGACTCCGCCTATGCCAGTAACTCTTGCCATTGCAACATCTCCGGGGTTTTAGTTTGATTGGAGCGCTGAGACTAGCGATTGTACCGCAGCGGTGTCAATTGCCCGTGCGGCTAGTTGGATGCCGTCGCGGAGGTTGTTGGATAGGCCGCTGACTACGAGGACTGCGGCGGCATTGAGGAGGACTACGTCTCTGGGTGGACCCGGCTGACCAGAGAAGATACTGTTTAGAATGAGCGCGTTATCGGCTGCGCTGCCGCCCGCCAAGGCCGAGAGCGGGGCGCGTTGGAGGTCGAATTGTTCGGGGGCGATGGTGTATTGGGTGACGGTTCCATTGCGGAGCTCGGCGATTTCGGTGGGGCCGGAGAGGGCGATTTCGTCTAGATTGCCGTCGCCGTGGACTACCATGGCGTGCTGGATGTCCAGCAGAATCATAGCGTTAGCCACCAATGGGACTAAGCGGGACTGGTAGACGCCCATGACCTGGCGGCGGGCTCCTGCGGGGTTGAGTAAGGGGCCTAGAATGTGCAGGATGGAACGTACACCGAGAGCTTTGCGGACGGGCATCACTGCTTTCAGT
>NZ_JBAURI010000631.1:0-2000 GCF_049581145.1 Bradyrhizobium sp. | reverse complement strand
AGTCCGACGCGTTCGAGCAGCTCGGAGGCGCGGCGGTCGGCATCGCTGCGCGACAGGCTGTGCACCCAGCGCAGAGGGCCGGCGATATTCTCCTTGGCGGTGAGATGGCTGAACAGGTTGAACTGCTGAAACACCATGCCGACGCCGACGCTGGCGCGTTCATTGGCGATATCGCGCTGCGACAGCTTGCTGCCGTCGTCGCGAAAGCCGAGCCGGCGGCCGCCGACCCGCACCGTGCCGGCATCCCAGTTTTCGAGATGGTTGATGCAGCGAAGCAGCGTGCTCTTGCCCGAGCCGCTCGGCCCGAGCAGCGCGATGACCTCGCCGACCCGCACGGTCAGGTCCAGGCCGTTGAGCACGGTCTGCGCGCCGTAGTTCTTGCGGAGATCCTTGACCTCGACCGCGACGTTGTTGCGCGCGATGGTCGCTGCCCGCTTGGCGCGATGCTCGCGCGTCAGCGCCAGCGGCGGTGTTTCGGTGAGCTCGGCGGGTCCGGCGGGCGCGGCGTCTAACGCCGGGGCAGTCGCATCCGCGAGCGTGAGCTTGGTCGCAAGATCGACCCGGCGCCAGGGAAGATAATCGGCGAGCTTGCGCTGGCGGCTGGTGCGATCGAGATCGAGCAGCCATTCGAAGCCGAGCTGGATCACGGCGACCGCGCCGGTCAGCACCAGATAGAGCAGGCCGGAGGCAAAGAAGATCGAGAAGAAGTCGAAGGTCGAGGATGCGAGCTGCGTGCTGCGCAAGGTCAGCTCCTGCACGGAGATGACGGAGGCGAGCGAGGAATTCTTCAGCGCGCTGACCGATTCATTGCCGAACGCGGGAATCATGGTGCGGATCGCCTGCGGCGCGATCACCCGCCGCAGCAGCACCGCGGGCGTCATGCCGAGTGCCTGTCCCGCCACGACCTGTCCGCGATCGACGCCGAGCACGCCGGCGCGCAGCATCTCGGCGATGAACGGCGCCTCGTTGCAGGCGAGCGCCAGGCCGCCGGCGATGATCGCCGACAGCTTGATGCCGAGCTGCGGCAGCGCGTCGTAGGCAAACACCATCTGCAGGATCAGCGGCGTGCCGCGAAAGATCACGGTGTAGCCGCGCGCGAATGCAGCCAGCCACCAGAAGCGGCTGAGCTGCATCCACGCCAGGATCAGGCCGAGCAGCAGCCCGCCGGCGAGCCCGAGGACGGTGACCTGCAAGGTCAGCGCGATGCCCTCGAGCATATACGGCAGGCTGAGATAGTGCAGAAAGAGAGACATCAATCAGCCGTCAGGATATCCGGTTCCTTGAAGTTGTTCGGATCGAGCTCCCACTTCTTCAACAGCTCCTTGTGGATGCCGGCCTTCTGCACCTCGATCAGCGCCGCGAGCACCGCGGCCTTGAACTCGGGCTTGTCCTTGGGAACGGCGATGCCGACCGAATAGGGGATCGTCACCGCGGTCGCCTTCTCCAGCTTGTCCGGGTTGGCTTTGACCGCCTGGTCCACGGTGTTGACGTCGTTGACATAGGTATCGGCGTGGCCGGCGAGGATCGCCTGAATGCAGTTGGCATTGTTGTCATAGAGCTGCAGCGTCGGCTCCGGCTTGCCGGCGGCCTTGCATTTCGGCGCCAGGTCCTGCACCAGCGGCACCTCGACAAAGCCGGTATTTTCGGCCGCTGCCGCGCCGCACATCGTGAGGTCGATGCCGTGGATTCCCTTCGGATTGCCCTTGGCGACCAGCACGCCGTCGAACACCTTGGAATAGGTGATGAAGTCGGCCGCCTTGGCGCGCTCCTTGGTGGCGTAGATGTCGGAAATCACGATATCGGCCTGGCCGCTCGCCAGCGTGGTCAGGAGCGCCGCGAACACCACCGGCTTGTAGGTCAGCTTGAAGCCGAGGCAGTCGCCGATCGCTTCGCCGAGATCGATGTCGAAGCCGACATATTTGCTGGGGTCTTTCGGATCGATCGCCTCATAACCCGGGGTGTGCGGGTTGATCGCGTTGACCAGCGTCTTGCCCTTGAAA
>NZ_JBAURI010000630.1:0-13962 GCF_049581145.1 Bradyrhizobium sp. | reverse complement strand
AAAGCCATTGCGCAGGGAATGTCGGAGTGTCTCCGCTGAACCTGTATGCTCGTGTGCGCTTTTGCTTTTGTTTTTATTGCACGCGAGACCGCGGGTGCAGCGTGCACCCGGCATTCCCTGCGCCCTCGATCTCGAGGCGCAAGACTACTGGCAAAGCTCGGGCGACCAGCGCCGCGAGACCGTGAAAGCGTATCTGATGTTTGAAATTCGAATAAATGAGCGTGCGTCCACCGAGGTTCGGGGAAGCAGGCCGATATGACGAGAACTTCAAGATCGCTCGCTAGACCGCCCGCCAGAGCCATTCCATGATCCGGGCGATGACGTCCCCGAACAGCAGCAGCGCGGCGGCCCAGACCATCGCCGAGGCGAAATTGGCGGCCTGAAATCGCACGTACGGCATCTCGAAGATTCCGGCGGCGAGCGGCACCGAGGCCCGCAACGGTCCGAAGAAGCGTCCGATGAAGATGCTCGGGACGCCCCAGCGTCTGACGAAGGCTTCTCCGCGCGGCAGGATTTCGGGATAGCGCGACAATGGCCACATCTGGGCGACGTGGTCCTTGTACTTGTAGCCGAACCAATAGGAAATCCAGTCGCCCAAGGCAGCGCCAATGCCGCCGGCGATCCAGATCGGCCAGAAGCTGATGCCACTGGCGCCGATCAGGGCCCCGATCGCGACCAGGGCTCCCCAGGCCGGGATCAACAGCGAAATGAAGGCAAGCGATTCACCAAATGCCAAGAGCAGCACGATCGGGGCTGCCCAGGCCCGATGCTCGCGCACGAAATCGGCCATGGCGTGCGCAAAATCTTCCATCCCAGCAGCTGCCCTTCGCGCACCGATTCAAGTGGATGTATGTTCTTGCCACTTCGTTGCCGAAGGGCAGGTAAGCCAGCCGCTTGCGTGACTTCAAGTCACAAAGCGCTACCAGATCGTGAGCGAAGGTTCCCCGCCTCCACCGCAGGGTGCGGCCGTTCGGCACGACCGCCGCAGCAAAGCACCACGGGCTCGCCAAAACCAAGGCTCGCTCCAACCGGGCTCGTTCCAACCGAGGATGCTCCCGTCCCTTACCGGGACGCCGGTCTCGGTTCGCTGGTGACGACGAGTTGCTGTCCCATTGTGCTCCGCAGGTCCCGTGCCTACAGAGATCCAGTTGTGCGCTGCGGGAAACCGCCCGCGCCCGTTCGCGTCATTTTTTGCGCCTAACCATGGCATAGTCGGAGCAACCGATTCGCGGCGCAGGGATGCGCGCAACCTATGAAGACCTATGGATAAGCCATTGAAATCATCAGCAAAACCAAAAACCAAGAGCAACGACCTGTTTGCTGCCGCCGAGCCGAAAGGTCGCCTTCCGGCGAAAGCTGCCGCCCGCGAGGCCGGCGCCGAGGCGGGTTATACCGCGGCCGACATCGAGGTTTTGGAAGGCCTCGAACCGGTCCGGCGGCGCCCGGGCATGTATATCGGCGGTACCGACGAAAAGGCGTTGCATCACCTGTTTGCGGAAGTCATCGACAATTCGATGGACGAAGCGCTGGCGGGGCATGCGAGCTTCATCGAGGTGGAGCTCGGCGCTGACGGGTTTCTCACCGTCACCGACAACGGCCGCGGCATTCCTGTCGATCCGCACCCGAAATTCCCGAAGAAATCAGCGCTCGAAGTCATCATGTGCACGCTGCACGCCGGCGGCAAGTTCGATTCCAAGGTCTACGAGACTTCGGGCGGCCTGCACGGCGTCGGCATCTCCGTCGTGAACGCGCTGTCGTCGCGGCTGGAAGTCGAAGTCGCCCGCGGGCAGCAGCTGTACCGGATGGCATTCGAGCGCGGCCATCCCAAGGGCAAACTCGAAGACCTGGGCAAGATCAACAACCGCCGCGGCACCAGGATCCGCTTCAGGCCGGATGCGGAGATTTTCGGCGCCAAGGCGACATTCAAGCCGCAGCGCCTGTTCAAGATGGCGCGCTCGAAGGCCTATCTGTTCGGCGGCGTCGAGATCCGCTGGCGTTGCGCCCCCGAACTGCTCAAGGGTATCGAGGACGTGCCCGCCGAGGACAGTTTCCACTTCCCGGGCGGCTTGAAGGACTATCTGGCGGCTGCGATCCAGGCCGATACGCTGGTGCATCCCGACATTTTCTCCGGCAAATCCGGGCGCAACGGCGCCCATGGCGCCTGCGAATGGGCGGTGGCCTGGTCGGTGGATGCCGATGGATTTCTCTCGTCCTACTGCAACACCATTCCGACCCAGGATGGCGGGACCCACGAATCGGGCATGCGCAGCGCGCTGTTGCGCGGCCTGAAAGACCATGCCGAACGCGCCGGCCAGGGCAAGCGCGCGGCGGGCATCACCTCCGAAGACGTCATGGCGGGCGCCGCGGTGATGCTCAGCGTGTTCGTCCGCGAGCCGGAATTCCAGGGCCAGACCAAGGACCGGCTGGCCACCGCCGAAGCGCAGCGCGTCGTCGAGCAGGCGATCAAGGACCCGTTCGACCACTGGCTGTCGGGCAATCCGCTGCAGGCCAACAAGCTGCTCGACTTCGTGGTCGAGCGGGCCGAGGAGCGCATTCGCCGCCGGCAGGAAAAGGAAATCTCGCGCAAGACTGCGGTCAAGAAGCTGCGTCTGCCGGGCAAGCTTGCCGACTGCACCAGTACCGCGGCCGAAGGCTCCGAACTGTTCATCGTCGAGGGCGATTCGGCCGGCGGCAGCGCCAAGCAGGCGCGCGACCGCAAGACCCAGGCCGTGCTGCCGTTGCGCGGCAAGATTCTCAACGTCGCCTCCGCCGGCAAGGACAAGCTGACGGCGAACGCGCAGCTCGCCGATCTGGTTCAGGCCATCGGTTGCGGCACCGGACCACAGTACCGCGAGGAGGATCTGCGCTACGCTCGCATCATCATCATGACCGATGCCGACGTCGACGGTGCCCATATCGCTTCACTGTTGATCACCTTCTTCTACCGGCAGACGCCGCGTCTGATCGACGAGGGCCACCTCTATCTCGCGGTGCCCCCGCTCTATCGCCTCACCCATGGCAGCAAGACGATCTACGCGCGCGACGACGCCGACAAGGACGCGCTCCTGAAAAGCGAGTTCAACGCCAACGCCAAGGTGGATGTCGGCCGGTTCAAAGGTCTCGGCGAGATGATGCCGGCGCAGCTCAAGGAAACCACGATGGACCCGGCCAAGCGAACCATGCTGCGCGTGGTGCTGTTGGCCGACGACCGCGACGGCACCGCCGATTCGGTCGAGCGCTTGATGGGTACAAAGGCCGAGGCCCGATTCGCCTTCATCTCCGAAAGGGCGGAATTTGCCAGCGACGAGCTGCTGGACGTTTAGGCAGGCACAATTTCGCGGGAATTCGGTTATCCAGGTTCCCGCGATGTCATCTTCCGATTATATTTCAATCAGTTAGTAACCATCTCCTGGGAATGTCCGCGGTCGTTTTCCATCGAGTGTGCCTGCCCGGCAACAGCATTCCGAGCGAAACTGGGTATATTCACGGCAGATGGGGCGTTGAGAGTCCGGTGCAGTACACGCCTTTCACCCGCGACCACGTAGCTTACTGAGGAATTGAAGATGAAAAAGGTTTTACTCGCCCTGACCGCGGTGGCTGCGTTCACCGGATCGGCCTTCGCGGCTGACCTGCCCGCCCGCACCTACACCAAGGCTCCGCCGCCGGTCATGACGCCGAGCTGGACCGGCTTCTACATCTTCGGTGGCGCTGGCGGCGGTATCTGGGATGCGGATTCGCACACTGTCGCGGGTGGTGTGGCGACGACGATCGATCAGCGGATGGGTGGCGATGGCTGGTTCGGAACCGTCGGCGCCGGCTACGATTGGCAGTTCAATAGCTCCTGGGTCGCTGGCGTGTTTGCCGACGGCCAGTTCGGCAGCCTTCGCGGCTCGATGAACGATAACTTCTTCGGTCGGACCGGCACGGAAAAGCTCAAGGACACCTGGGCTGCTGGTGTTCGCGCGGGTTATCTCGTGGCGCCGAACGTGCTGTCCTATGTCAACGCCGGTTACACCGGTTCGGAATGGTCGGGTGCGACGCTCACGTCGACGCTGGGTGGTCCGGCCGTTGCCACGACGCCGTCGTTCAATCGGAACGGCTGGTTCGTCGGCGGCGGCGTCGAGAACAACCTGAACATCTTCGGCATCTCCGCGCCGGGCTGGTTCATGAAGACCGAATATCGCGCGGCGTACTTCAACAGCATCACGCTGCCGGAAACCCTCGCCAGTGGCGCTCCGAGCGTCGACTCCGTGACCTTCAAGCCCTGGGTGCAGACCATCAGCACCTCGCTGGTCTATCGCTTTAACTGGACCGGTCCGGTGGTTGCCAAGTACTGAGACTGGCATCCCGTACTGATCACAGTTCAATCGGCGACAAGAAGCCCGGGCATCGTCCCGGGCTTTTTTGCGTCCGGCGCGAAGTTGGTTCGTGATCGGAAGCCTTGCTTCCGCTATTGCTCTCCACGGGTGAGACGGCACGCTGACAGACGTCAGCGATGGCGCGGCAATACCCGGGAGGACGGAGAGCATGCGCAAAACCCTTCTGGTCGTTGGCCTGCTGGGGCTCGCGATGGGTCTGTTGTGGATCGGCCAAGGCACCGGCATGATTGCCTGGCCGAAAACGAGCTTCATGATCAATCAGCTGCAGTGGGCCGGATACGGCGCCGTGCTGGGAGCGGTCGGGTTGATCCTGATCTGGCAGGCCACGTGCTGACTGGATTCGTGCTGATGGGCTCGCCAATGAGCAGTTGGAGATGAGACGATGACATCGCGGTTGTTTGATCTCGGCGGCAAGGTCGCGATTGTTACCGGGGGCAATGGTGGTATCGGGCTCGGCATGGCACGCGGGCTCGCCGACGCCGGCGCGGACATCGCGGTAATCGGGCGCAACCAAGCAAAATCAGACGCCGCCGCAGCCGACCTCGGGGCACGCGGCGTCCGGGCCATATCCGTCACGGCCGATGTCACCGACAAGGCGGCGGTGGCGGCGATGATCGACCGCGTGGCGCACGAACTCGGACGGATCGATATCCTCGTCAACAATGCCGGGATCAATATTCGCAAGCCGCCGCACAGCCTCGAGATCGAGGAATGGCACAGCGTCATCGACACCAATCTCACCAGCGCCTTCCTCTGCTCGAAAGCGGTCCATCCGGCCATGAAAGCGGCCGGCGGCGGCAAGATCATCAACATCGGATCGATGATGTCGATCTTTGGCGCCAGCTTTGCGCCCGCCTATGCCGCGAGCAAGGGCGGCATCGTGCAGTTCACCCGCTCCTGCGCCTGTGCCTGGGCCAACGACAACATTCAGGTCAATGCGATCCTGCCGGGCTGGATCGATACCGACCTGACCAGGCGCGCCCGCGAAGAGATCGACGGCCTGCACACGCGGGTTCTGGCGCGGACACCGGCGGCGCGATGGGGCGAGATCGACGATTTCGCCGGCATTGCGGTGTTTCTCGCATCAAAGGCGTCAGACTTCACAACGGGCACCGCCATTCCCGTCGATGGCGGGTTTTCCATCATGGGCCGACGCATCTGTCGATCAGCTTCGTCCTGACTGAAAAAGGCCCCGTCTGACGGCGGGGTCTTTGCTCATTTGGATTTTGGCTCATTTGGATCTTGGCTTATTTGGATTTTGAGAATCAGTACCGCGCACCGATCGGACCACCAAACTTGTAGCTGATACGTGCCGTGACCTGATCCGATCGTAGGCTGAGGTCCGTCGTGTCGGCGGTCACCGGTACGCCGGCGACGCCAAGGGGAACGCTGCGCGTGGTGCCGAAGTCGTCGTGGCGATATTCGACGCCGACGATCCAGTTCGGATTGAACGCCCAATCGACGCCGGCTCCGACATAGTAGCCAGATCGATCCTGCGAAAACTGTTCGGTGACGGCGCCGCTTGCGGCAAACGCGGTGTTGCTCACCCGGGTCCCGGCATATCCGCCCGTGACGTAGGGCATCCATTGTCCGGCCGCCCAACCGAGACGGGGGCCGACCGACCACAGCGCACCGCCCATCCGATTGCCGATCGTCAGGCCGGCGATGCAGCCAGCCACCGGCGTGCACGCCGAGCGTCCGAGATCCTGGTTGAACAGGCCGATGACATCGGCTTCGACGCCGAGAACGACCTGATTCCATTGATATTGGTAACCAACGAAGCCGCCACCGATTCCAGTGGAGGCCCGGTTGGTGTAACTGGCCGGCGGCGGAGCAACGAAGCTTCCGCTGGCCCGATCCCAGATGCCGCCGAGCTCGCCACCAACATAGAAGCCCGACCAGTCATAGGCGGCCTCCATCATCATCGGACGTGCCTTGACGGGTAGATCCGCCGCGATCGCACTGCCCAAGCTCATAAGCAAAATGCCAGACGCAACCGCCCACGAAAAACCCCGTATCATAACTCCCTCCGGACACCGATTAAACCATAAGAGCTATGAAACCTTCGATCTGGGCGAGAGGGTGGGCAAAGCGAGGCGACGCGCCGACAAAGCGGCTTTCTCGTCACGCTCGTGGCGGACCTGCAACAAGCTCCGAATCGCGCGAACTCGGCTTGACCGACGTCCCCGGACGTGGCCTCTGGGAACCGTTGCCGATCATCCGCGTGCCGACGCCCGATCGTCAAATGCGCAAAGCCGAAAGGCCCGCGGCCACGAAATGTGGCGCTTTCAACGCCTGATCGCGTCTTCGCCGCTTTTTCACCCAAGCCAGCCGGAAGGACATTGTGCGGGTCGACCTTGATCACAAGGTACACGATGTCATTCGACGAAATATTCGCCCAGCCATGTGGCGTATTCGGCGGAATAATGACGACATCTCTTCGAAATCTGTGTTGCCACGTCGCGAGTAAGCTGGCAATCGCCCTCGGCACTGACGCCAGCCGGTGCAGCGATCAAGAGAGTGCCCATCGCAACCCGAGGTCTGCAGACGACGCCGCTTGGCGATACCGTTGCTCCTCGAAACCTGCAAAGGGGCCCGTCGCGTAGACGATATGTCCGCCCACCATGGTCAGCACTGCTTTGGTCTTGCCGATTTCATCCGACGGAACAGTGAAGTAATCGCGATCGATAACCACCAGATCGGCCAATTTTCCTACCGCAATCTCCCCCCGATCCGCATCCTCGAATGGAAACCAGGCGCCTACCTTCGTATAAAGCATCAACGCCTCCATTCCCCGGGGTGACATTCTCGCCTATCCCATTGAAGCGCAGCCTCTCATCGCCGAATCCCATCGGCATCATGGCAAGCAGCCTCTCGTGGTCCTCCAGTTCGTGATCGCGACGAGGAGCGCAGCCGAAAAACCGGTGCGCCGCGCTCAATGCGCCAGTGGGTCGGGCCGCAGCTGCACCTTGAATACTTTCGGATAGGCCTCCTTGCCGCCCTCGCCATGGAAGTTCGCCCGCGTACCCGACGTTGTCCACAGACCACGCCCCTTCCAGCCCGCGGATGGGTCGTCGATCCGGCCGTCGACATTCTTGGTGAAGAAGCCAAGCGGATACGGCATGCGCATCGTGACGAACTCGCCGTTCACAAGTGCCAGCAACGACTCTCCGCCATTGGCGCAAGCGATTGGCACATTGGCACCCAGGCCGAGGACGTTGTAGCGGTCAACCCACACGTAGTAGGCGTGGTTTGCGCTGCCATTGGGATCCAATCCCTTGAATTGGGGACCAGGCATCCGGTAGACGTGCCAACCTTCCGGACATTGCTTGCCTTCTGCCGTCGTGGGACCGTTCAGCGGTCCTTTGCACAGCTTGCGGTCGAAGCTCGCAAGATGACCGCTCGACAGCACCGTCCAGACCACACCGTCGAGGCCGATATCAATACCCCGCGGACCGAACGTGCCTTCCGGCGGCTGATAGATCTCCGCCAACGCCGTGTTCGCCGGATCTGGCCCGGGCATCACGCGCACGATGTAGCCGGGCTGATCGATGCGCGAGAAGCCTGGTCCCATCGCCTGACCCCAGATCGCATCGTCCACCGGGCTAGGCATGATGCCGTAGAACGAGGCGGCGACCCGCTTATCCATCAGCGGATCGAGCGGATCCTTGGCGCCGACATAGGCGTCCCGCTTGCCGTTGCCGTTGGTATCGATCACCAGGGCGGTCCAGCCCTGCGAGGCCACGCCGTCGTGGGTCTCACGGAACTGCTTGACGTTGAGCCAACCGACGATGCCGCCGCCAAGACCCGGACCGCCCGCGCTCATCCAGAGCGTATCGCCGGCATCATGCCCGAAATAAAGATGGTGGGTCGAGAAGCAGGTGTTGATCAGGTCCCATTTGCCGGTCGCAGGATCGAAATGGGATAACTGACGCAGCGAACTCGCCTGCGGATCGGCCTTGGCGGAAGGAAGGTTCGATCCTTGCTTGCAGTAGTCCGGATTCTGCGGCGGCCGCAGGCGCGCGGTGAACCACAGCTTTCCCTCTTCATCCATCATCACGTTGTGGATGCTGGTGTGCCCGTCCCAGATCGCGTCATCGCCCCAATAGGCTGAGGTGCCACGTGGCGCGTCCGCCGATCCCTCCATTTTGGGATCGAGGTAAGGCTCCTTGATGGTGGAGGCGACATTCTTCGTCGGATCAAGCGTCGGGATCAGATCGGTGCTCTCCTCCGGGGAGCCGTAAATCAGCCCGTTTGCGTTCAGGCGAGGGTTGCGCTTGTCGGTCGAGATAGCATCGTGCTGGTAGTGTGTGGGCGAAGCCCAGTCCCACATGGTGAAGACGACATTGCGTTCGACGCCCTTGGGTCGCTCCGGCTTGTCGAAGGGTAATTCGCCTCCGGCGATCCGGTCGGTCCACTTCGAAAACAGCTCGTAAACCTTGTCCGGTCCCATGCTGCCCAACGCCGTCGCCATATACTCCATGGCTTGTCCGGCCTGCGTCCGCATCGCCCAGGCGGTCTTTGAGTCATGCCCTTCCATGAAGAACTTCGGCACCTCGCGAACACCGCGCGAGCCCAAAGCATGGCAGGATTGACACATGTTCTTGACCGTATCCACCCACTGTGCCTGGGACTTCATCGTCTCCGGTATCTTGTTTCCCTTTTCACCGGTCCCAGGGAATTCGCTCGGAGCCGGGATGTCGAGCATCGAATACCAATACATGCCGGGGTAGAGCTGCGCCGCCGCGGCTGCCGAAGCGGCAGGCTGCACATTGAAGTCGACGAGTTTTCCGGGGCGGGCATCAAGCTGCGCGCTGTCGGTCAAACCATAACCGCGGACCCATACCTTGTAGCTGGCGTCCGGCAGGTCCGGAATGACGAACCGCCCCTGATCATCGGTTACAACCACCTTGGCATATTTGGTCGGCAGGTCTTTTGTTTCGGCGACGATCCAAACACCGGCCTCTGGTCCCTTGGGACCGTTAACCTGGCCGCCTATGTCATGTGCGCCGATGTCCACGCCCGCGCCTAGAGCAACACTGGCGCTCAACAGCACCGTCGCTCCAAACCATCCAGCGATGATCCGTCTCAAGTCGTCCCCCCCGATATGCTCAGGTTCGAATGTCGAAGCGACATTCGCCCGCAATTTTGGTTGACCAATAGAGCTAGAGTGATCCGAATTGGCTATCCATTAGCCAATCTGTTGTCAATGCGTCCCCTCACAGACCAGCCTTGGCCCGTCGGGAGAGGCTGACGCTGACTTGTCATCGATCCCCATGGGATGAGACCCTGCCCCAAGACCTGGCCTCCTTGCATTGACAGGGAATCGAAATCGATATTGGTTGCCCAATGATCTGGCTGGCCTGGGCCTTGCCACGCTCGAACCCGAAGACAGGACGATGAGTGCCGCCGCAGACATTGATCGGTTTCGACAGTGGTTGGCCAAAACGAAGCTTCCGCAGGATGGCCGCCTTCCCCCCGAACGCTCGCTCGCGGGGCGGCTGGGCCTCAGTCGATCGCAGTTACGCAAGATTCTCGCCAAGCTGGAGGCGGAGGGACGCGTTTGGCGCCACGTGGGCCGGGGCACCTTTATCAACAAGCAAAGCGTTCCGCCGGCAAAGCCGGACATCGGCGGCATAGCCGAGAAAACAAATCCGCCTCAAGCAATGCAGGCGCGCATGATCATCGAACCCGAAGTCGCCCGGCTCGCAGCCCTTCACGCCACGTCATTTCAGATCAACGAGATGAGGGAGCTCGCGCGGAAGATGCGGCAAGCGAAGACATGGGCGGAATACGAGGATATCGACTGGCGCTTCCACAATCTGCTGGCTGAATCAAGTGGGAATACGTTGCTGCAAGAGATCCAATATCTGCTGAACGGCGTGCGGCGAGCGGTTGTTTGGGGGCATCTCAACAAGGCGCCCATCGGCCCTCCCGAAAACTACCATTCCTTCGCGGAACACGACGACCTTATCGACAATATCGCCGCGCGAAACAGATCCGGCGCGGCGGCGGCAATGCAGCGCCATCTGGGCAGCACATCCGCAGCCTTGATGGAAGACGACGAGCCCTAGAGCGCGAAAAGCCATTGCAACGGAATGGCAGGACGGGCGGACCTCAGTGTCGGAAGCTCTTGATCTCCGAGACGCTGCCGTCGCGATAGGTCAACTCGACCGACACGAACTGAGTTGACGGCGCCAGTTTCAGGTAGGGCGTCGCGTTCTCCGGGATCGCGTTCGGATCCCTGAGATCGCAGGGCGGCATTTTCAACACCTTGTCCGGCACCGTGGTGTCGATGCCGATGCGGACTTCGCGGATCGCGCAGCGATACGACATCAGTTGCGTGTAGTAGACCAGGAGCCCGTTGAACTCGCGGAATGCCAGCCAGCTCGTCGCGGTCATGTCGAGAATCTTGCGCTGGTCGTGGATCAGGGCGGCCTCCGGATCGAACTTGATCGGGAAAGGTCCCTGCATTTCGCCGGATGCGTCGATATAGCGGAGTTCGATCGTGCCGGCCTGTGCGTCGGCCGGAAGCTCGATCGACTGGTTGGGCATGCGCTTGCGGGTGCGCGGATCCAGTGCGTCCATGAAGCCGGTCTCGCGGAAATCGCCGCTGTCGCCGATCCGCCATGAGATGCCGAGCGTCGGATCGGCGATCGAGAAATACACGGTCCAGCCGCCACTGTGACGCGAGAACATCGCAATCGGCGCATTGACGGAATCGTTCGGCGGCAGGCGCGGCACCGACACCGGCGGCAACGCCGCGACCTTCTGCGGCACAGGCTGAGCCGGCTTGCTCGCTTCGGCCTGTCCCTTCGGCATGCCGTTCAAGAACACATCGTCGACCATCTGGTCGAAATAGACCGGGAACTGCTTGTGATTGACGGTGTCGGCCAATTCGCTCACCAGCTTCCTGGTTCGCTGCGCGACCTGAACCAGATTCTCGCCGGGCTGCAGCAACTCCTTGGAAAAGGTCCGCGTGAACACGGAATTGGGATTGGTATCGTCATTCGACAGGCGGTCGAGCGCGGTCTGCCGGGGTCCCGCCGAAAACACCGAGAACACGCCTTCGGGCAATTGCGTCATCGGCGCCAGCCCACCGCCGCCGGCGAGCGCACGAGTGCCCGAGCGCTCGAACGGATTGTTGCGGCAGGCATCGAAGACCAGGATTGCGGTGCGCGCCTGCTTGTTCTGCAATCTTTCGACGACGTGGTCGGCCAGCACCGAGGCGTCGCGCAGCAGTTCTTCCTGGCCTTCGGTGACCGCCGGCACATCGGTCGGCAGCAGGAAGTTCTGACCCGCGATCTCGAAGCCATGGCCGGCATAGAAGAAGAAGGCGGTGTCGCCCGGGTCCAGCGCGTTGTCGAAGGCCAGGAGCGCCTGACTGAATTGTTCGCGGTTGAGGTTCTCGCCGACCATCACCTTGAAGCCGAGCTGTTTCAGCGTCTCGCCCATGGTGCGGGCGTCGTTGACGGCCTTTTGCAGCTTCGGCACGTTCTTGTAGTCGTTGTTGCCGATGACGAGCGCGACCCGCTTTTCAGCATGGGCCGGAGCCGCCAGCCCAATCAAACAGGCGGCGAGAGCGCAGGCCAGCACCACCTCGAACAACAACCAGTTTCGCATTCCGTTTTCCCGCCTTGAACGGCCCTCTCCGTAGTCTGCAGCCCCGCGCCGCCGGTTCACCGCGGCAGCAGGCGAGGATCGAACCACACTCTGACCATTGGTGCGGCCAAGTTGAGGGCAAGCGTCCACAGCGCCAGCCGCGGACTTACAAAACTGACGGCAATCGCCAGCAGCGAGGATACGATCAGCAGAACGGCCGAGAACTGCCGAAAGCGCAAATGGTCGCCCTGCTCCAGATGCGGCGTGATGGCGACCAGCCGCATGCCGACCAGCGCAATCAAGAGGGTGTGCCCGGCGTAGAGCCAGATCGCGGGCGCGAAATGCGCAAAACGGCCGACCACGATGGTCGAGAACGGCACGCAGGTGATCAGCAGGAGATAGAGCAGCCACCAATTGACGTATTCACGGTTGACGTACTCGGCTCGCATGCGGAGCTCGAGATTGGCCAACCAACGCAGGCCCAGCACCGAGAAGCTCAATGCATAGGGCAGGAATTTCGGCCACAGGCCGGCCAGGCCTTCCAATAGTTCGCTGCCGTCGCGGGGATGGAAATCGTCCGGCAGACGAACATCGAGCACCAGCAATGTCATGGCGACAGCGAAGATGCCGTCGCTCAGAGTATCGAGACGAGCCTTGGAAAACATGACAGTTTGGTATCCTGTGATGCAAAAACATTAAGCTTTTTCGGCTCTTCCCGCGCATGTTCCATTGACTTTGGCCATTTCGCCCCTATCTTGCGGCCAGAGCGGCCTAGGATCGAAACGCGATTCCCTAGATGTGCCGCTGGTCAGCGTAAGTCAGAGCCCCCAGCTTTTCAAAGCGCGCCGTTTCGGGGCTGAACGCGACAGCCTTAATTACCTTCGATTCCGAACGGCGGGTCGACCAGAGGCTCAATGTCCTTTTCCCATCTCGGACTATCCGACAAGGTGCTCGCGGCTGTTGCCGCCACCGGCTATACGACCCCTACCCCCATTCAAGAACAGGCAATTCCCCACGTTCTGGCCCGCCGCGACGTGCTCGGCATCGCCCAGACCGGCACCGGCAAGACCGCCGCTTTCGTGCTGCCGATGCTCACCTTGCTTGAAAAGGGTCGGGCCCGCGCGCGAATGCCCCGCACTCTCATCCTGGAGCCGACCCGCGAGCTCGCCGCCCAGGTGAAGGAAAGCTTCGACCGCTATGGTGTCGGCCAGAAACTCAATGTCGCGCTCCTGATCGGAGGCGTTTCCTTTGGCGACCAGGACACCAAATTGACGCGCGGCGTCGACGTGCTGATCGCGACACCGGGCCGGTTGCTCGACCATACCGAGCGGGGCGGCCTGCTGCTCACCGGCGTCGAGCTGCTGGTGATCGACGAAGCCGACCGCATGTTGGATATGGGTTTCATTCCCGACATCGAGCGCGTCTGCAAGCTCGTTCCTTTCACGCGGCAGACGCTGTTCTTCACCGCGACGATGCCGACGGAAATCCGCCGCATCACCGAAGCGTTCCTGCACAACCCTCAGAAAATCGAAGTCTCCAGGCCCGCGACTGCCGCGGTCACCGTGACTCAATCGCAGGTTCCCTCCGGCCGGGAGGCGCACGAAAAGCGCGAAGTGCTGCGCCGCCTGTTGCGCGACGCCAAGGATCTCAAGAACGCGATCATCTTCTGCAACCGCAAGCGCGAAGTGGCAGTGCTCCACAAATCGCTGCAGAAACATGGTTTCAGCGTCGGCGCCTTGCATGGCGATATGGATCAGCCCGCGCGCATGGCGGCGCTCGATCAATTCCGCAAAGGCGAACTGCCGTTGTTGGTCGCCTCCGACGTGGCGGCCCGCGGCCTCGATATTCCCGAAGTCAGTCACGTCTTCAATTTCGACGTGCCGCATCATCCCGACGACTATGTTCACCGGATTGGCCGCACCGGTCGCGCCGGCCGCGCCGGTACCGCGATTTCCCTCGTCACCTCGCTCGACCACAAATC
>NZ_JBAURI010000629.1:0-2776 GCF_049581145.1 Bradyrhizobium sp. | reverse complement strand
ACTGAAAGCCCTGCACCGATGGCCGACGAGGGCGATACCTCAGACAAGACACAGGACCCGACGCAGAAACGTCTCGATGAGGCGCTCGAACGCGGCGACGTCGTCAAGAGCCAGGAGATCAACACCTGGTTCGTGATCGCGGGCGCAACGCTCGTGATGTCGACCTTCTCCGGATCGATCGGCAGCGGCATCGTGGAGCCGATGCGCAACCTGATCGCCAAATCCTGGATGATCCGGACCGACGGGCCCGACCTCATCGCGCTGGCGCGGAGCCTGGAATATGTCGTCGTCGCCGCGGTCGGCATGCCGATCCTGTTTCTGGCGATCGCCGCGATCGCGGGCAACATGGTGCAGCACCGGCTGGTCTGGTCGGCCGAATCCCTCAAGCCGAGTTTGAGCAAGCTGTCGCCCGCCTCCGGAGCCAAGCGCATCTTCGGCAAGCAGGCGGCGGCCAATTTCGGCAAGGGCATCTTCAAGCTGGTCGCGCTCGGCTGGGTGATGACGATGATCCTGTGGCCGGAGCGGCTGCGGTTGGAATCGATGGTGCGGCTCGACCCTGCCGCGCTGTTCGGCGTGATATTGTCGCTGACGATGCATCTGTTGGGATCGGTAGTGGCCCTCCTCGCCCTCGTCGCGATCGGCGACTATCTGTTCCAGTATCGGCAATGGTACGAGCGGCAGAAGATGTCGCTGCAGGAGATGAAGGAGGAGTTCAAGCAGTCCGAAGGCGACCCCCACATCAAGGGCCGGATCAGGCAGTTGCGCCAGGCGCGCGCCAAGAAGCGCATGATGGCAGCGGTCCCGAAGGCCTCGGTGATCATCACCAACCCGACCCACTATTCGATCGCGCTGAGCTACGAGCGCGGCATGACGGCGCCGCTCTGCCTTGCCAAGGGGGTCGACAACATCGCCCTCAAGATCAGGGAAATCGCCAAGGCGCACGATATCCCGATCGTCGAGAACGTGCCGCTGGCCCGGGCGCTCTACGCCACCGTGGAGATCGACCAGGAGATTCCGGTGGAACATTATCAGGCAGTCGCCGAGATCATCGGCTACGTCATGGGGCTGAAGCGCAACCTGTCCGGCCGGCGGTCGTGAGGCGGCCTGCCCTCGGCCAAAAAGCCCCAAAAGGCTCGGAATCAAGGGAATTACGCCGCCGGCGGGCTTGCGCTGGCCGGCCCGATTCAGGCACTCAGGGGGGGCCGGGCGCGCGACCAGCGCGCCGACCTCTTGCCGACAGGCCGCGTCCATTGCGATGACCGCCGATATAGACACCGATTCGTCCCGTGACCCGCTGGACGCGCACGAGCCGCCGCGGCGAAGCGGCAGCATTCTGCTGGTGCTTCTGGTGGCGGGCGGACTGGTCGCGGTCGCGCTCGCGCTGATGACCATCGGGCGGGCGCAGGCGCAGCCCTACATCCTGGGCTTGCTGGCGCTGCTGGCCGTGGTCGGGCTGTTCAACCTGTTCGCCTTTGCCGCCGGGATCATCCGTTTCGCCGATCGCAGCATCGACGATCCGGTGATGGCGCGGATCTCCGACCATGCCTTTGACGGGCTCGCCGTCACCGATTCCCGCGGCCATGTCGTGTATTTCAATGCCGCTTATCTTTCGCTCACGGGGGCGGCCAGCCCGCACGACGTGCGCCCCGTCGAGCGGGTCTTCATCGGCAATCCCGATGTGTCCGAGGCGGTGTTCCGGCTCCTGAAGGCGGCGCGCGAGGGCAAGCGGCAGCAGGAAGAGGTGCGGATAGCCGGCAGCGACGGTGCGCAGGGCCGCTGGCTCAGGATGCGGGTGCGCCCGCTCGGCCAAGGCAAGCGCGAGGCGAAATACGCGGTGTGGTCGATCGCGGACATCACCCGCGACCGCGAGCGCCAGGAGGATGTGTTCCAGGAACTGCAGCACGCGATCGAATATCTCGATCACGCGCCCTGCGGTTTCTTCTCGGTCGGCGGCGGCGGCGATCTGGTCTATGTCAATGCCACGCTCGCCAACTGGCTGGACTACGATCTCGCCGAAATCGGCTCGGGCGGATTGAAACTCACCGACATCGTCTCCGGCGACGGCGCCTCGCTTCTGACCTCGATCGTGGCGGTGCCCGGCGAAGTCAAGACCGAGGTGTTCGACATCGATCTGAAGATGCGCGGCGGCCGCACCATTCCGGCGCGGATCTATCACAAGCTCGCCTTCGGCGCCGACGGCACGCCCGGACCTTCCCGGACCCTGGTGATCAGCCGCGCCCGCGACGAGCGCTCCGACCCCGAACGCGCCGCCGAAGTCCGCTTCATGCGCTTCTTCGACCACACCCCGATGGCGATCGCGACCGTCGACCGCTCCGGCGTGGTGGTCCGCGCCAACGCGCGCTATGCGAAATTGTCGCAGAGCCTGAGCGGCGACGGCGCCGCCAGCAAGTCGATCTTCCGCGCGGTCAACGCACGCGACCGCGGCCTGTTGATCGCGGCGATCAACCAGGCCGCGGAAGGGCAGGGCGATATCCCTCCCGTCGAGGTGATGCTCGAGGGTGCAAAAGAGCGCTTCGGGCAGTTCTTCGTCACGGCGGTCGAGGAGGGCGAGCGCGAGACTGAAGCGGCGATCGTCTACATGCTCGAGACCACCGAGCGGCGGGCGCTGGAGAACCAGATCAATCAGTCGCAGAAGATGGACATGGTCGGTCAGCTCGCCGGCGGTATCGCCCACGACTTCAACAATGTGCTCTCCGCCATCATGATGGCGAACGACTTCCTGCTCAACGCGCACAAGCCGACCGATCCGTCGTTC
>NZ_JBAURI010000628.1:0-3838 GCF_049581145.1 Bradyrhizobium sp. | reverse complement strand
GGTGACGACGGCAGCTGTCGCAACAGTGGCTCCAGCCGCGTCGCCAGCGGCTCCGGCCGAAAAACGCCGCGCAGAGCTGGCGTCGAGGCAAGAGAGCAGACAAGAAAGCCGGCCCGAGCCCAAGCCGGAGATCAAGGCTGAGATCAGGACTGCGATCAAGACTGAGATGAAGCCCGAAGAAAGGCCCGACCCATCCGCCGCGATGGCCCTGGTCCCCCCGCCGGTGCCGTCGCCGGCGGCCCCGTCCACGCCCATGAGCTGGGCATCGCCGGCGCCGCTGTTGCCCTCGAAACTGGTCATGGGACCGCCGGATCCTGCCGCGGCGAAGCTGATGGAGCCCGCGCGAGAGGCCAATGCCAGCAGCGCGATGCCGTCGCCGGCCGCCAGCGAGGCCAAGATGGAGGCCAAGACAGAAGCCTCGACAAAGGACGCGAAGGATCACTCGCCGAAGGACGCCAAGGGGAAGGCTGCGGACGCCGCGCCTGCGGACGTTCCTGTCCAGCGCACAGACTTCGCCGTCGATCTCGGCAGCGCCAATTCGATCGGCGGCCTGCGCGCGCTATGGCGCGGGCTCGTGAAAGGCAATGCCGCGCTGGCGGAGCTGCATCCCATCATCGTGCTGAAGGAGAGCAGTTCTGGGCTCGGCATGCAGCTTCGGCTGGCCGCCGGTCCGCTGCGTGACGCCGCAGCGGCCGCCAGGATCTGCGCCGTCCTGACCGAAAGCGAGCGCAGTTGCGAGACCACCGTATTCGACGGTCAGCGGCTCGCGCTTGGCAATGACGAACCGCAATCGCCGCCGGCGATCAAGCCCGCTGCCGCGGGCAAACCGCCGTCCTATTATTACCGGCACGGCGGCCAGCGGCACAGCCAGAACGACGAACCCGCGCCGAAGCCGGAAGCACCGGCTCCGTCGTCGACATTCTCGTCGCTGTTCGGCAGGCATTAGGACATGTCAACCGGCGCTGCGAAGCGCTTGCGGGTGTGCGCATGTCCGTCATTCAACGCAGGGCTTGTCAACGGAGGACTTGTCAACGGAGGGCTTGTCCCGTCCCCCGTTGCCGATCATAGTCCCGGCCCATGAAAAAGATCCCGTTTCGATTGACCCCCTATCAGGTGCAGTGGCTGCTGGTCGTCGGCTTCGTCACCGTCGGCTACGCGCTCTATCTGCGCTACCTCGGCATCTAATTCTCCACCGTGGCGCTGTCCTGCGACGCCGGCCTGCGCACCGTGCTGTGCAAATCCCGCACGCTGGCGACGGTGCTTTTCCAGAACTCGGTGTTCGGCATCGTGGCGCTGGTGATCGCTGTGCTGCACGTCATCCGGCCGTCGATCGTGCTGTTGACCGGCGGCTTGATCGCCGCGGGCCTCGGCGTCGTACTTTATAATGTCAACCTGTCGGGACTTGCGATCGGGCTGCTCATTTTGGGATTTGCGCGACCCGCGCCCGCCACAGCGTAAGCGCGAACAGGGCGTAGATCGCGCAGGTCCACAACGACTGCCAGTTGGCCGAGCCCTCGTTGACCACGATGAACAGCGCCGACATCGCCAACAGCCCGGCGAACACCGCCTCCGCGATCGGACGGGCGCCCTGTTGCGGACGGTTGAGCGCCAGGGTGGCGAACGGCAGCACCGCCATGGTCAGCGCCGCATAGGGAAAATCCTTGTAGCGCGGGTCGAACACGAAGCCGATTGCGGTCTCCGCGCCGATCAGCGCGGTCACAACCAGTGACAATCCCAACAGGGTCGTCAGGAACGACCGGCTGCGGCCGTCGTCCGGGCCGAACAGGTCGAGAAAGGTCGGTAGCGCCCGCCCCGCCATCAGGGCGTTGGCACACAACAGCGGCGAGGCGGTCGCGGCAGCCAGCAGCGCGCCCCACTGCAGCCAGCCGCCGAAGCCGTAGCTTTCATAAAACATCTTGTCGCAGGCCACCCCGAGCAGGATTCCGGCCGCCGTCGCCGAAATTCCGACCGCGATCCAGGATGTCCGCGGCGGCATCCAGGGCCGCCGGCGCAAGGTCAGCCCAGCCGCGGCGAACACCAGGACGCTCAGTCCCATGCCAAATCCCATCTGCCACTTCCAGAGCGGGAAATTGCTGATGGCCTTGCCCGGAGGATATTTCAGGGCCCGCTGCACGGAATCGAACAGGCCCCAATAGCCGCCGACCGTGCCTTCGAGCCTTCGCTTCCAGGGCTGGTCATAGGCCTCGATCAGGTTGACGCGAAAGTTCTCCTGCTTGGCGAGGCTGAGGATCTCCGAGACCACGCGGGCCTGGTTGGTCCGTGACGGCAGCGCGCCCTCGCGCATCCGTCCCTCGCTCGGCCAGCCGGTCTCGCCGATCAGGATCTCCTTGCCGGGAAACGCCACCGCGAGCTGCTGGCGGATCGCGTCGACATGGGCGGCGGCGAATTTGGCGCGGATCGGAAAGTCTTCCCAGTAAGGCAGGATATGAATGGTGACGAAATCGACGGCGTCGTAGATTTCCCGGTTGCGCAACCAGTATTCCCAAACATCGGCGTAGGTGACGGGCACGGTGATCTGGGCCTTCACCGAGCGGATGGTGGCAGCAAGATCATTGCTCGTCATCTCACCGCGCAGCAGCACCTCATTGCCGACCACCACGGCGGTGATGACGCCGGGATATTGCTTGGTTAGTCCAACCACGGTCGCAATCTGCGCCTGGTTCTTGAGCCGGTCGCTGCCGAGCCAGATTCCCTGAATGACCTTGAGGCCGACCTTGGCGGCGATGCCGGGCACCTGATCCAGGCCATTTTCGACCGAATAGGTGCGGATGCATTCGGAGATGCCCGCGAGCTGCGCCAGGTCCTGCTCGATCTGCCCGGCCGGAACCCGGGCGGTCGACTGCAGCGGGGTCTGCGCGCCGCGGAACGGCGCATAGGACACGCATTGCAGCTTGGCATTGGGATCGATCGGGGCGCGCGCCAGCGTGATCGGCGTCGCCAGCCACCACCACACGGCGGCAATCGTCCCCAGGGAAACGAGCAGAAGCGCCAGTGGCATCCGAAAAGAAATTGGTCCAGTCCTTTTAGCCGGGGACCGTCGATTAGCTGGTCGTCCGCCATCTGCCAAGAGCGACGACCGAGAGCGGCAGCCAGGAGCGGGTGCCAAGCCCGGGTCTCGCGCGCGGGTCGGCTAGCGGGGCAGTTCGGATATCGCGGGTTGGCCGGCCTGTGTGGATTTTACCACGAAGCGATAATATTGTGACTTTGCTGGACAAAATCCGAAATACGCGTCATGGGTCGAACTTGGCTAGAGCCTGGCTTCGCCGCATTGGGGACCCATTTGGACGGCATCACCCATGCTTTGGCGGCAGCGTGGCAAGCAGGCAACAAATCGGGGATTTTATGCGTCGACGGGTGCTTGAGCTAAGAAGTAAGGTTTTGCGCCATCTCGCAGTTCCCGCGCTGTTATTTCTGATCGGTACCGGCTCCAGCCTGGCCCAGAGCGGCGCCCAGGACCAGGCCGGCAAACCGGGTCAGCCAGCCCCGTCCGACGCCGCCAAGGACAACCAGCGCAAGGTCGACCAGTTCTCCGAAGCAGCGCAGGCGATCAATGGGCCGGCCGGCAATCCGGAATGCGTCTGGCTCGGCCGCCGCGTGGTGCAGCTGGTCTGGGTCGACGACCTCGATACCGCGTTCCGCCATCTCGACCTCTACGACCGCTTCGGCTGTCCCGGCGGCCATATCCAGGCGGCGTTCCGCTGCCTGACCCGGTTCGGCGCCCAGATCGACGACAAGGTGCGCAACAGCCTGAGCGACCACGTTCATACCTGCTGGATCAATCCGGCCGCGCAGCCGCCGCAGGCCGCCGCCGCAGCGG
>NZ_JBAURI010000627.1:0-3844 GCF_049581145.1 Bradyrhizobium sp. | reverse complement strand
AGCTTGCATCGCCGCGCATCCCGCCATTGCCCGGCTGGCACGCTGGCTGTTGCGCGCGCGCGACGCGGCCGGCGGCGACGAACTGCATTTCAGTCAGGAGTTCCTCGGCCAGATGCTCGGCATCAATCGAAACGCGGTGTCCCTGGTTGCCGGCGGCCTGCAGGACAAGGGACTGATCCGCATCGGCCGCGGCCAGGTTCGAATCCTAGACGCCGCCAGGCTGAGGGCAGCGGCCTGCGAGTGCTACGAGACGGTCAGGCAGGAGTTGGATCACCTGAAGCGGAGTACGTTGCATTGAAGACCACCTAGAGACAAACAGCAAAATGGGAAGAACGATGGCGCGATATTTTTCTGACCTCGATGACGGAAACACGAAATATGTCGATTCAGTTGGTACCGAATTGCCTGACATCAGGATGGTCCCCTCAGAGGCCATCGGGTTTTTGACGGCAATCGTCAAGGACGTGCGTGACGAGAACGACCGCGCTCTCTCCGTGATCGTCCGCGACGACAACGGCCGCAGCATTTTTGTGGCGACATTGACACTGCAGTCGGATTGGCTGGAGACGCGGCATCTCGCAGAGGCCCGCAACACGCCGTCCTCATTGCCGCACGCGATCCACCGCACCCAGCAGAGCTCCTAGATACAGGGCGGATTGGCGCCCACCCGGGTCGGTCCCGCCAACAGGTGGCGCGAATGCGCGACTGATGGCAGGCTCGGCGCGGCCCCGGCGGACGTCATTCGCTGGTACGACGGGCGAGATGTCGGCGGAGGCCGACCGCTCGGTGTTCATGCATGGCGCACCGCCCGTTGAATGAGCCCGGTGCCGTGCGTACGAGGCTCGAGGCGGCCGCCTCGGTGAATTCGATTGTAGGATGGTAGAGCGGGTGAATCGATGCGTCTCGCAAGGGGCCCGTACCGATCCTGCTTTCTTCGTCTCCCACCGTCAGAACTTCGGAAGCGAAGTATCAGGCCGACCAGTCAGTTCGCTCTCGGTCGGCAGTTGCCGCTAGGCAATTCGGCGCTTGGTCGGCGCGAGGAAATCAAGCGCGGGTCCCTTCGGGACGATCCCCGTCGGATTGATCGTGCGATGGCTGCCGTAATAGTGGGTCTTGATCTGATCCAGCCGCACCGTCTCGGCAACGCCGGGAATCTGGTACAGCGCTCGCGTGTAATCCCACAGCTCGGGGAAATCGACCAGGCGGTTGCGGTTGCATTTGAAGTGACCGTGATAGACCGCGTCAAAGCGAACCAGCGTCGTGAACAGACGCCAGTCCGCTTCGGTGACGCGATCGCCTGTGAGGTACATACGACTCGAAAGCCTGTGCTCGAGGGAATCGAGCGCCGCGAACAGGGTATCGAACGCGTCGTCATAGGCCGCCTGCGTGGTCGCGAATCCTGCGCGATAGACGCCGTTGTTGATCGCCGGATAGATCGTCTCGTTCAGCGCATCGATCTCGGCGGCAGCGTCCTCGGGCCGAAATACCGGACCGTGCGCATCCGGCCATGCGTCGAGCATCTGGATGATCTCGGACGATTCGTTGTTGACGATGGTCCGGTGAACCCTGTCCCAGAGCACGGGGACCGTCACCCGTCCGGTAAAGCGCGGCGCCGCCGCCGCATAGACCTGCCACAGGAACCGGGCGCGGTTGATCGGATCGGCGCCGTCGCCGATGGTCCAGCCGTTTTCGAGCATCAGCGGATCGACATAGCTCACGCCGATCGCGTCGTCGAGGCGCTTGAGCTTGCGATAGATCAGCGTCCGGTGCGCCCAGGGGCAGGCCCAGGAGACGTAGAGGTGATAGCGCCCCGGCTCGGGCGCGAACCGGCCGCCGGCTTCGATGCGGTCACGAAACGGGGCGTCAGGCCGCTTAAAGGCGCCGCCGGAGCTTGAGGTGTCGTACCACTCGTCGCGCCAGACGCCTTCGACCAACAGTCCCATCTCGACGCTTCCCGCCTGTTCGAACCCGAGAATGTCGCCGGGCGACACGGCTCGTCCGGCCGTGCCATGAACGGAGCAACAATTCGGAACCTTTACGGGCTTGTCAAACAGCCAAGTCCACTCTCGTCATTCTCAACCCATATGCCCGTTGCTTTTGGGCAACACTCTCGCTTTAAAAGCTTTATTTGGAAGTTCCACCATTGCTTGTCCCTGTCGTGGCTCCAAAAATCGACGTCGTCAGACGGCGTCAGATTCTTGGCTCTGCAATCCGGCCCCATGGGGAGACGGTGATCATGAACCCACGATTGACAGCAACTGCAGCATGGTGCCGGGAGGTCGCTCTCCCTGCCTCGGTTCTTGCGATCGCCGCGTTTGGTTCTGCGGGGATCGACAACACCGGCGCGGCACCGATCGTCGAGCCCCGGGCAGCATCCCTGAGCGCCGTCGGCAAGGTTGCCGGCATGCTGCCGCCGATCTTGTTGGCTGCTGCTGATGCGGCTGCTGCCAGCACATCGCTGACGGAGACGGCAGCCGCCGAGCCGACGCCGGCTTTGCAAGAGCCGGAACCGATGGTGACGGCCGCATTGGCGGATTCATCGGATCGGCTGCCGGGCGAAACATCGCCCGAGCAGGTCGCTCCATCGCCGGCTGCGCGGGAGCCCGACGACGCTCATCCCGTTGTCGACTCGACCGAAATTCTCGATGAGTGCCCCGTCGTCGATACCTGCATCGACCGCTACCTGTGGGTGCTTTACCAGCGCACGCCCAAGGAAGATGTCGTCAGGACGGAAGACCGCAGAAAAGTGACGGTCAAGAAAAAGGGCAGACTGGTAACCGTCACCAGGACCTTCACGACAGTGACCGATGAGGATTTTGCGTGGAAGGATCCCAAGGCCGCCGAAAAGGCCGGCATGGCGCTGGCGGACTACGTGATCGGAGGCGTGGATCGCGATTTCAAGCTGAGGCTCTTTCACATGCTTCACGCGGCTGAGGAGGCGGGATTGTCGCCTGGCATCACCAGCGCGTTCCGCGATGACTACCGCCAATCGATCGCGAGCGGCCTCAAGGCAGCCAACGACAGATCCTATCATGGCGGCAGTTTCCATGGGGGCTACGGCCACGGGCTTGCAGCGGATGTCGTGAGCGTCCGTGGCGCGACCCGGGCCCAGCGTTTGGCGTCCACCGAAACGCTGTGGAAATGGATCGATGCACACGGCCAGGAGTTCGGAATCGGACGGCCTTATCTCGATCGAGACCCTCCGCACGTGGCGCCGATCGACGGCAAGGAATATGCGGATCACCATCCCGGGACAAAAGCTCCACGGGTAGGTTCGGTCACGAAGCAACGGGGTCAGCTCACTTTGCAAAACGATCGCGGTTCGACCAAACCCGCGAGAACTGCAAAATCGTCGAAAATGAGAACGGCCCGGCCTGTGTGATGAACCGAACTGGCCGTTCGTCCGGCGCTCACATCAAGCCGATGCCATCATCATTCCGGGGCGATGGCAACGGGGCGCCCGCTTGGCATCGACCTCAGATGCGCAATTGCGCGTCTGGGAATCCCGGGATTCCGGGCTCGCCGCGCTCCGCGCGTCATACGCGCGACGGAATGACGTCGTTGTTGATGGTCGCCGTTGATCGAAATGATTTTAATTTCGGAAACGCTGAACCAGGAGGCGGCTGGCGCATTGCATTGCGAGATTGGGCCGCGGGACAATATGCGCTATGGAATGCCAGCCAGACCACTGGAGCCGCTCGATATGGAGCCGCCCGATATGGATTTGGCAGGCCGTTTTGATCGAGGCGGGCGCGGACAGGCATCTCAACCGGGGTACGGCATGGTAAATCGATTTCCGACGGCGCAATCCGCCGGGGCCATGCGGCGTTGGCGATATTGCGCC
>NZ_JBAURI010000626.1:0-14387 GCF_049581145.1 Bradyrhizobium sp. | reverse complement strand
CGGCTATTTCGTGCTGTCGGTCGACATCACCGAGCGCAAGCGCATCGAGGACGAACTGCGGCAGGCCCAGAAGATCGAAGCCATCGGGCAGCTGGCCGGGGGGATCGCGCACGATTCCAACAACATGCTGGCGGCGACGCTCGGCAATCTCGATCTGCTGCTCGACGCCTTGCCGTCCGCCGACGTCGCCCGCCGCAGCCTGGCCGAACGGGCGATGGAGGCGGCCGAGCGGGTTGCCGATCTCAACCGCCGCCTGCTCGCTTTCGCGCGCAAGCAGACGCTGCGGCCGCAGATCACCGACGTCAACCAGCTGGTCAGTGGGATGACGACGATCCTGCAGCGGACGCTCGGCGAAACCATCGAGATCGAAGTCGCGCAGGACCCGGTGCTGTGGCGCTGCCTGATCGATCCGACGCAATTGCAGAACGCGCTGCTCAACCTGGCCCTCAACGCGCGGGATGCGATGGCAGGCAGCGGGCGCCTGACGATCACGACCGCGAACGCCGCGCTCGACCAGCCGCTCGACGACGGCGACGAACGCATCGTCCCCGGTGATTACGTGACGATCGCGGTGTCGGACATGGGCGCCGGCATGCCGCCCGAGATCGCGCGCCGCGCGTTCGAGCCGTTCTTCACCACCAAGGAGGTCGGCAAGGGTTCGGGGCTCGGCCTCAGCATGGTCTATGGCTTCGCCAGGCAATCGGGAGGCACGGTGGTGATAGCGAGCCGAGTGTCGCATGGCACGCGCGTCACGCTGTATCTGCCGAGCGCGGGACCGGCGGCAACCGAGCGGCCGCGCGCCGAGCCGGCGCGATTGCCGCGACAAGGGAGCGGCGAACGGATTCTCGTGGTGGAGGATAATCCGCTGGTGCGCGCCATGGCATCCAGCATGCTGTCCTCAATGGGCTACAGCCCGGTTCTCGTCATCAATGCATCCTCGGCGATGGCCGAACTGGAGCGGCCGAAGGCGATCTCGCTGCTGCTGACCGATATTCTCCTGCCCGGCGGCATGACGGGCTTTGACCTGGCGCGCCAGGCGCGCCGCAGATGGCCCGACCTGCCCATTCTCTTCATGTCCGGCTTCGCCGATCCCTCGCTGGTGCCCGACGAATTCCGCACCAATACCAGGCTGCTCGCCAAGCCATTCCGTCTGGGGCAATTGTCCGAAGCGATCGTGTTCGCCCTGGCCGGCGCAAAAGTGACCTGAGCTCGCGGCAATCAACGCTCGCTCCTTGTCATTGCGAGCGCCAGCGACTTTGTCGGCCGAGCCTTGGCGGAAGCAATCCATCGCGCCGCGCGAAAGGAAGGTGGCTTGCTGCTTGCCGTCCCCGATCAACGACCTACGAGTCCTGATGAAATCGCAGGATCGTCTGCAGCAATTTTGGAAAGCGCGCGTTGATGTCCGCTTCGCGGACGACGTTGCGGTGCTCGACGCCTTTTTTCGAGGTCCGGATCAGGCCCGCTTCGCGCAAGACGCGGAAGTGATTCGACAGGGTCGACTTGGCGATCGTTGGGCAAGGGGGCTGCTTCGGTGCAGGACATGCACCCGTTCTGCTCGAGCAGGCTTTTCACGATGCGCAGCCGCATCGGGTCCGCGAGCGCTGCCAGCACTCCGGCCAATGTGATGTCCTCGCGCGCCGGGTGAACGAATTGAACCATGCCGAAACATATAGCGCTGCCCTTGAATCCGTTCGCCGCTGGACGGCATCACCGCCGAACACTTCCACAAGCATTTCGATCTCAACGTGCTCGGCCTCCTATTGGTTTCGCAAGAAGCGGTGCTCCATTTCAAGGAGACCGGCGGAAGCATCATCAACATCAGTTCTGGCGTCTCCACCATCGCGCCGCCGAATTCCGCCGTCTACACCGCGACCAAAGCCTCGGTGGATGCCATCTCGTCGGTGCTGTCGAAGGAACTGGCGCCGCGCAAGATCCGCGTCAATACCGTGAACCCCGGCATGATCGCCACCGAAGGCGTCGTTTCGGCCGGACTTGCCGAGGGAGACATGCGCAAATGGATCGAGTCCATCACGCCACTTGGCCGAATCGGCAAGGTCGAGGAGATCGCGGCCGCCGTCGCCTTCTTCGCATCAGATGACGCCTCCTACGTCACCGGTGAAACGCTGCACGTGACGGGCGGCTTGCACTGACAAGCGCGTCCAATCGCCAGTTTTTCGTAATGGCGTGACGACCGCTTGCGAAACCAGCCGTCATTGCGAGCGCCGGCAAAGCCCGAGGCGCATGTTCTGCGTCGCGCGTTCCCCGGGCCATAGGCGCGCAGCCCGGCAAAGGAAGCTGGATTGATTCGTCGCAAGGGCTCCTCGCAATGACGCCCGAGCAGGACGCGCGCCGGATCGTCGACATGACGGCGGCGGCGCGCTCAATCCAGTTCGATGACACGGCGCTTCACGAATCGAGCAGCCTGCCATCGGAACTCCCTGCTTCATCGCGTGCCGATTTTCGGGGCCCACTTCACTGTCCTCTTGCCCTTGTCCTGTTGCGCCTCGGCGGCATCGAGCGCGGGGATGCTGATCGTGAATCTCGCGCCGCCGATGGGCGCGTCCGTGATCTCGATGAAGCCGCCGTGCTGGCGCTCGATGATGCCGCGCGCGATTGCAAGGCCTAGGCCGGTGCCGCCGGTGGCGCGATTGCGGGACTGCTCGCCGCGATGAAAGGCGCGGAACACGGTCTGGCGATCCGCGGGTGGAATGCCGGGGCCGTCGTCGTCGACGGTGACCTCGACCATTCCCTGCCTGTGCTGCACCCACGCTTGCGCCCTGTGGCCGTAGCGCAGCGCGTTGCCGATGATGTTCGACAGCGCCCGCGACAGCGCCGCACGATCGCCGGCGACGAGAAAAGGCCCGCGGCCGAGCGAGTGCAGGACCACCTCGTTGCCAGCCAGCCGCGCGGCCTCCACCTCATGGCTGACCACGGCCATGAGGTCCACACGATCCTTGATCTGCAGCGGATTGGCGTGCACCGCGAGCAATAGCGCGTCTTCGAGAAAGGCGTCCATCGCCGCGAGATCGCGGCCGGCCTTGCCGAGCTGCTCGGGGTCGTCCAGCAGATCCAGCCTGAGCTTCAGCCGCTGCACATAGGTCTTGATGTCGTGCGCGATCGCTCCCAGCATGGCGTTGCGCTCGTCGAACAACGTGGCGACCTGCTGCTGCATGCGCTGGGTGTGCCGCGCCAGTGCGGCGATCTCGGGCGAGCCGCGCGGCAAAATCGGCTGCGGCACGCCGGTTGCGGCAAAAGCTTCGACCGAGCGTGCGATGCGCTCGACCGCACGACCCTCGCGCAGGATCGCGATCAGCACGCCACTGGCGAGCAGCAGCCCGACCACGCCGACCCAGAACCCCGTCGGCAGGCCGAAAAAGCGCGGCAGTAGATCGCCGCGGGCCTCGGCGACCAGCCATTGTCCGGTCGCGAGCTGGACATAGACCGAGACCGGTTCGTTCGACAGCGCCCAGTTCAGCGCGCGACGCTCGGCGCCGAACGGCCTGGCACGGGTGAGGGCGACCACGGTGTCCGCGTCGGTCGCGCCGAGGCGGCTGCGCACGGCCTGTTCGATCTCGCGGACATGCGCGAGCCCGGATGAGACCGGGGGCGGCGCCTGCGTCGCGACGCGATAACTGAGGCCGGCCGAGGACATCGCAGTCAGCACGTCCTGGCGTTGCGGCTCGCCGAGTTGTGGCCAGAGGCGAACGGCGGCCGCGATCTGGTCGGGCACGAGGCTGACGCCGTGGCCGACGCGCCGCCTGGCCGCCTCCACGAAGGTCGACGTCAGCGCGAGCACCTCGACCAGGATGGCGAGCACCGCGATCCAGAACAGGATCCGCCATACGCGCCGCCGCGGCGGCGTCACGGTGCGTCGTCCAGGGCCGAGATCAGGATATAGCCGACATTGCGCACGGTCTTGATGCCGTCCTCCGGAAAGCCGGCATCGACGAGCTTTCGCCGCAGCCGGCTCATCTGCACATCGATGTTGCGGTCGAAAATGTCGGCGGCGCGCCCGCGCGTCCAGTCGATCAACTGATCGCGCGAGAGGGTGCGCCCCGGCCGCTCGACGAAGCAGGTCAGGAGATCGAACTCGCCCGAGGTCAGCGGCAGCGCCATCCCCTCGCGGTCGAGCACGGCGCGGCGAGCGCGGTCGATGATCAGGCCGCCGACCGAGCAACGGCCGGCGTGCCGGGAGGCGCCGCTGCGCCGCAGGATCGCCCTCACGCGCGCCACCAGCTCCCGCCGTTCGAACGGCTTTGCAAGATAGTCGTCGGCGCCGGTCTCGAGCCCGATCGAACGGTCGATGCTGAGCGAGCGCGCCGAAATCATCAGGATCGGAACGTCGAGCGTCTCGCGCAGATGTTGGCAAAAGGTCAGGCCGTCCTCGCCCGGCATCATGATGTCGAGGATGATCAGGTCGAACTCATTGCGCGGCCCGAGCACGCGGCGCGCGGTGGCGGCGTCCCTGGCTTCACGCACCTCGAAACCCTCCCGCGCCAGCGCGACCTGCAGCAATTTGCGGATCTCGTCATCATCGTCAATGACGAGGATTTTTGCCGACGATTTTACCATTGAGCGCATTTTCGCCACCCAGGCCGCTGGCCGCAAGCGGCAAATCCCGCTTGCAACAAATTGCAATATTCGCGAGCGCGCGGAGCAAAACGCCGGCGATATGGCCCGCGCATGGTTCGGCTATCCGCCGCCCCTCGAACGGGGCGGCAATCGAGTGGAGAACCATGATGATGAAATCGATGATCGTTGCGGCCACGGCCGCGCTGATGCTGACGGTCGGGCCCGCCGAAGCCGGAAGCTGGACCACGCACTGGACCGGGCCGCGCGGCGGTGTTTACGAAGGCAGCGGCAGCTGCGCCAACGGCGCCTGCCAAAGCTCGGGGACGTTCACAGGGCCGCTTGGCAGGGTCTGGCGCCACAACGGCAACTCACACCAGGTCGCGCCCGGCGAATGGGCCGGCGAGCACAGCATCGTCGGTCCCGGCGGCAACACCTGGCAGAATTCCTGGACCTGGCATGCCGCCGGAAAATGACGGGTCGCCTGGGCGCGTGGAGGAAATCTGATCGCCGGGCCATCGGCCGGATCCTGCAGTCTACGCGGATGTCGGGTCCAGCCGATTCAATTCAATCATAGATTGCAGGAGCTGGCTCTTTCCGGCGTCATCGGAGCGATCGCCGATGCACAGCGCCAGGGTAGCGCTTGCGAATTGGTCCGGCCAAGTTTCTGTCCTCATCGCCGCCGCTTTTGTATGGCAGATTCGGGGTAGCCCGGAGCTGAGCAGGAGTTGAACCGTGCGGGGCACAGTAGTGTGCGTGCTTGCGGCGACATTGGCGATGGCGGCGTCAAATTCTTTCTCGCAGACCGCCCGAAGCGGACCTGTCGCGACAGCCGCCGCTCTCGGCGAGGGGAGCAAGGTCCGGGAATCCAACGAATGGACGGTCGGTATTGCCGGCGGGCTGCTCGAAGGCACCAACATCCGTTTCGCAGCCGAGATGGCCAAGGTCCTGGACGATCGACCCAGGCTCCGCGTGCTGCCTATTGTCACTTACGGGGCGCTCGGCAATGTCGAAGACCTGCTCTACCTGAAGGGCGTCGATGTCACGATCACGTCGGCCGACGTGCTCGACCAATACGTCAAGAACGGAACGCTTGCGCACATCAAGGATCGGATTCGCTTTATCAGCAAGTTCTACCTCAATGAGGTTCACATCTATGTTCGCCCCGAGATCAAGACACTGGACGATCTCGTCGGCAAGAAGGTGAGCTTCAACACCGTGGGGAGCGCTGCGAACCTGACGGGAGCCATTCTGTTCGAGCGTCTTCAAATCAACGCGGAGAAAGTCTTCATCAACAACTCGATCGCCCTCGAAAAGATGCGGACCGGAGAGATCGCGGGCATCGTCCATGTCACCGGCAAACCGACCGATCTTTTCACGAGGTTCAAGCCGGAGCCGGGATTCCATTTCCTGCCGGTGCCGTTTTCGAACAATTTGCTAGACTACTACGTCCCGACCAAACTGACGTCCGCGGACTATCCCAACCTGATCCCGCCAGGCCAGTCCGTGGACACGATCGCCGTGCCGCAGGTGCTGGCGGTGTATAACTGGCCTCCCAATACCGACCGGTATGGCCGCGTCGCCCGCTTTGTCGAATATTTCTTCGATCGGTTCGACCAGTTCCAGAAGCCGCCGTTCCATCCGAAATGGAAAGAAGTCAATCTGTCCGCATCGGTACCCGGCTGGACCAGATTTCGACCCGCACAAGAGATGCTGGCGAAGCGGCCGAAGACGGAGCAGCCAGCTCGACTGGACGCCCCAGGCACCGGTCAAGAAGCGCCAAGCGCCGATCAAGCACCGGACCCCCGCGATCTCCTCGGTCAGTTTCGCAGTATGTCGGCGAGGAATCCTGGCCCTGGAGGACGGGTTCGATGAAAGCGACCATGGGGCGCGGCCTCATGAGACGCGGTCAGAGTGCTGGGCGGCAGCCCTGGAATGACGGTCGCGTGTAAGATCTTCCGTCATTGCGAGCGTCGGCGACGCAATCCGTCGCGGCGCGGAAAAGGTGGATGGATGATTTCGTCGCAAGGGCTCCTCGCATTGACGCTGGAGCAAGACAGTCACCCGCATCCTCGCTGCGCGCCGAGTCCGAGCCGATCTTCACGCGCGGCACAGCCGATGCAGCGTGATTTCCGGCGGGCAATTGAAGCGCACGGCGATGATGCTCGATCCCGCGCCGACCGATGTATAGCCGGCCATGGCGCCGTAGCGCCAGGCGCCGGCGCCCATCCGCCGCGGCAACACCGAGTCGAGCGTGAGCGGGATCGATCCGGGCAGGCAGATCTGGCCGCCATGGGTATGCCCGCTCAGGATCAGGTCGAAGCCGGCATGCGCGGCCTGGCGATAGATCTCCGGCGTGTGTGACAACAGCACGGCAAAGCCGCCCTCCGGTATCGGGGCGGCGGCCTTTTCGATATTGTCGACGCGAAAATAATGGGCATCGTCGATGCCCGCGACATGGATCGCCTGATCGCCGCGCCTGATGGTCTCGCATTCGTTCTGCAGCATCCGGATGCCCATGGCTTCGAGACCGGGCAGCATCCGGATCGAATCATGATTGCCGAGCACGCCATAGACCGGCTGCTTGAGACGGTCGATGACGCGCGCGGTGCCCTTCAATGCGGTTTCAAAAGGTCCAAAAGTCTTGCCGCGAAAATCGCCGGTCAAGACGCAGAGGTCGTATTGCAGGCCAACGACAAGCTCGATCAGCCGATGCATGGCGCGCTGGCTCATGTCGGCGTGGGTGTCGCTGATGTGAAGAATCGTGAAGCCATCGAAGTGCGGCGGAAGCCGCGCGCTCCTGACGTCGTTGGTCCGGACCATGACCCGTTCAGCGTTGCGGCGCCCGCGCCAGTACATCCCGCTCAGTTTCAGGATGGCCCGCAACACGGAATGAATCGAATACCAGTTCTCGATGTGAAAGACGTTCAGGCCCTGGCCGAAGATCTGCGCCTCATGGTCGGATTCGATTCCGAGGCGCTGCCGGGCATAGAGCCGTCCCAGGCGCTGCTCCAGCGCGGCGATGAGATCGGCGTCGACCGCCGGACCTTTGTGGAAAGCCGGCTCAGTTCCGCTATCCTGGCCCATGATGGTCTCTCTCCCAGGGGGCACGAGGTGCAAACGACGTGCAGGATAGGGACGCAATGCTTGACGAAGTCTTTGCGCGATCCGCCTGGAGCCCCGTTGAGACAGATCAAGACGCGGCGGCCGCCTTCGCTCTCTCGGCCTTCGGCGCGGCTGGCCCGCTTTCGCCTTCAGGATCCGGCGCGGCAAGCGTCAGGTCTTGCGCAGCGCTTCGCGAAGGGCGGCCGGCGATGACAGCGAGCGGACCAGGGATGCCTTGACGCTGGCGACGTGGTCGCGCATCAGCATTTCCGCCCGCCACGCGTCGCGGCTGACGATCGCCTCGAAAATGCGGTGATGGTCATCATGACGACGCCTGACGTCGCGCTCCTCGAACGCCACGACATTGCGCGGCGAAGACACCGGCACCTGCTGGCATAGATACACCATCTCGCTGATCAGGCGTGAGCCGGCGGCGGCGTGGATTGTCTCATGGATCGTTGCGTTGATGCGGCCGTACTTCCCACGATGCTCCTCCAGGAGACGGCCGTGGCGCAACAGGTCGTCGCCGTCCTGCAGCGCCTGGTCGATGGTCGCGCGCGCGCGCTCGCTCAATCCGCGTTCAGCGCCGAGCCGCGCGGCAAGACCTTCCAGCACGGCGCGAACTTCGTAGGCGTTGATGACCTCAGCCAGCGAAAACGCGCGCAAGCTGTAGCCGCGGTTCGGCCTGTAATCGAGCAGGCCCTCGGAGGCGAGCTTTTGCAGCGCGGCGCGCACCGGCGTCCGCGACACGCCGAGCAACGCCGTCAGCTTCACCTCATGCAGACGTTCGCCCGGCTCGAATTGCCCGGCGAGAATGGCGCCGCGCAGCGCCTCCATGACGGATTCCGACCGCGTCGAGGCGGGCTCGCGCGCACGCAGGTCAGTCATGGAATTTCCGACGCCTCCTTGGTCATGTATACAATACTACGTGAATGTCGATGGCGGGTTCAAGGAGCAGCAGCAACTTCCTGTCCTACGCTCGCAGTTTGCTTGGCATTGCAGCAGCCTGAACAATAGCTCTGCACGGCAAGCCTAAATCTTCCGCAAAATTGTATACATTTTCTTTGACGCCTCGCTCCGCTGAATGCAAGCTCCGACGGCGGAAGGACGGAAGCGCTGATGGCCGATAGGGACACCGCCGACGACACGATCGAGCAGATCACGGCCGACCGTGCGCCGCATTACGAGCCCTATGGCTGGCATCATTGGCCGGAGCACCCCTGGTTCGCCTACCAGTTCCGGCGCGGTCTCGGTGAAAGCCAGGAGGGCGGCGGTGCGGTCAGCGAGATCTTTCAGGCGGCCGCGCGCATCATTCCCGGCGATTTCGAAAGCTGGCACGCGGAGTGGCTGCGGGTTGCCAACCGCAATTGGGCGCGTGGCGAAGCGGCCGATCAGGCGGGTCACATCCGCACCGCGATGAACTGTTTTCTGCGGGCCGCGGATTACTACCGGCAGGCCGAGTTTTTTCTTGAGCCCGACGACAGCAGGCGATTGCCGACCTTCGAGAAGATGGAGGCGTCGAGCCGCCGCTTCCTGGCGCATCTCAATCCCCCCGGCGAGGTCGTCGACATTCCCTATCAGGACGGCAAGCCGATCTGCGGCTATTTCGTTCGCGCCCCGTTTCCGGGCGATCGTCTGCCGGTGCTGATCTGCATGGGTGGGCTCGATTCGATCAAGGACGAGATGTGGTTCATGCAGGCCCATGGCTGCCTGCAGCGCGGCATCTCGGTCTTGATGATCGACGGGCCGGGGCAGGGTGGCACCTTGCGCCGTCACGGCATCGTCGCTCGCCCCGATACGGAAGTGCCGATCGGCGCCTGCATCGATTGGCTCGTGACCCGCGATGATGTCGATCCCTTGCGCATCGCGGTGTGCGGCTCGTCGATGGGCGGATATTACGCGGCGCGCGCCGGCTGCCATGAACATCGTCTCGCGGCGACGATCTCGCATGGCGCGATTTTCGACGTCCACGAGATGTGGGGCGGGAAGGATGAGGATTTCGGCCTGGCGATGCACATCAAGTGGGTGATGGGCGCCAGGTCGATGACGGAGGCGCACGGCATCATGAAGGCCTTCACCCTGCAGGGCCAGCTCGATCACATGCAATGCCCGTTCCTGATCGTGCACGGCGGTCACGACGTGCTGACGGTCGCGCAGGCCAGTCGCGCGCATGATTATGCCAAGGCCAAAGGCGTCGACGTCACGTTGCGCATCGTCGCGCCGGACGAGACCGGCGCCGAGCATTGCCAGCACGACAATCCGACCATCGGCCAGGAATTGATCGCCGATTGGCTCGCCGACCGCTTCGGCATCGATCAGCGCGCGCTGCTGCGCGGCGGCTGGAACCCCCTGATCTGACGGAGCGCGCATGACTCTCGGCGTCGATCATCTCAGCCGGCTCGGCATGTTTGCCTCGGTGGAGAGTGCCGCATAAAGTCGGAAGCAGAGGCCTGCTCGCTGCGACGGTCGGCGCCAGGGAGACTTGACTGGAGACTTGACTGGAGATTTGACGATGCTGCCCACGGAACGGCTGGCCTACTCCGCGATCACCGAACGCCCTCAATTGGTGCTGCCGGGCCATGCGCGCATGGCGGTGTGGGTCATCGTCAATGTCGAGGAATGGGACCCCAAGGAGACGATGCCGCGCACCGTGCTGACGCCGCCCGCCGGCGGCGCGCCGATGCCCGACATACCGAACTGGGCCTGGCATGAATATGGCAATCGGGTCGGCTTCTGGCGCATGCTGGAGGTGCTCGACCGTTTTTCGATCAAGGCCGCGCTCGCCATCAACGGCAAGGCGATCGCGAGCTATGCGCCGATTGCATCCGCCGCGCATGAGCGCGGCTGGGAATTCATCGGGCACGGCTTTGGCCAGAAGAACATGCAGAAGGTCGCCGACGAGCGCGACGACATCCGCAGGACCAAGGACGCAATCAGGGAATTCACCGGGCGCGATCCGCGCGGTTGGCTCGGCCCCGGCCTGACCGAGACCTGGGAGACGCCGGACATCCTGGTCGAAGAGGGGTTCGACTATGTCTGCGACTGGGTGCTCGATGACCAGCCGGTGGTGCTGAAGACGCGCACCAGGCCGATCGTCAACATTCCCTATACCCAGGAATGCAACGACGTCGCGATGATGCTCATCCAGCACCACAAGGCGTCCGAATATCGCGACCGCGCCCTCGACCAGTTCGACCAGATCTACGCGGACTCGCAGGCGTCGGCGCGCATCATGGCGCTGGTGGTGCATCCCTACATCATGGGCGCGCCGCACCGGCTGAAATATTTCGCCGCGGCGCTCGAACACATCCGCCGCCACGACGACATCGTGTTCTGGACCGGCGCGCAGATCTTCGACTGGTATCTGGCGCAGCGTCCGGCGGCGTTGACGGCCGGCGCGCCGCCATGACTGTATCAACATGACCGGCATCAACCTGTTCCAGGTCCTGAACGGACTGACCTTTGCCGCGCTGCTGTTCATCGTGGCCTCCGGCTTCACCCTGATCTTCGGCGTGCTGCGCATCGTCAATCTCGCGCATGGCGCGCTCTATCTGGTCGGCGGCCTGGTGGGCTATTCCGCGGCACACGCGAGCGGCAGTTTCGTGCTCGGGATCCTTGCCGCGATGGCGCTGGTTGCCGTGCTGGGCGGGCTGCTGGAGCGCGGGCTGCTGCCGTTCGTACGCGGCGTCGAACTGCGCCAAGTGTTGCTGACGCTCGGCGTCGGCCTTGTGCTCGATGATCTCGGCCTCGTGATCTGGGGTGGCGATACGTTTTCGGTGCCGGTGCCGAGGTCGTTGATCGGCGCAATGCGAATCGGGGGCGTGATCTATCCGAAATATCGCATCTTCGTGCTCGGGCTCGGCATTGCCGTGTTCGCGGCCTTGTGGCTGCTGTTGAACAAGACCCGTCTCGGCGCGCTGATCCGCGCCGGCGTCGACGATCCCGAAATGGTCGAGGCAATGGGGATCAACATCCGCCAGGTGTTTCTCGGCACCTTCATGCTGGGCGCGGCGCTTGCCGGACTTGGCGGCGTCATCGGCGGCGCGTTCCTCACGCTGTATCCGAGCGCGGATGCGGAAATCCTGGTGTTCTCGCTTGCGGTGGTCATCATCGGCGGACGCGGCAGCCTGGTCGGCGCGGCGCTTGGCGCGCTGCTGGTCGGGTTGCTCAATTCGATCGGGCAGGTGATGTTTCCCGAGCTGGCCTATTTCGTCATCTTCGGACCGATGGCGCTGTTGCTGGCGTTTCGTCCGCTCGGTCTGTTCGGACGGGCGGCATGACGAGCGTGCCGCTCAGTTCCGAAGCTGCGGAGCGCGGGGGGCGACAGCTCGAGACATCGCGCGTGCTGCTCTGGATCGGGCTCGGATTGCTGGCGCTCGCCGGATTGCCGCTGCTGCTGTCGAACTATCAATTGTCGATCGCGACAGAGGTCCTGATCTTCAGCGTGCTGGCGATGTCGATCGACGTGCTTGCGGGTTTTGCGGGGCGGACCTCGCTCGGCCATGGTGCGATCTTCGGGGTTTCGGCCTATGTCGCGATCTACTGGAGCGCGACGCTTGGCGGCAACGTCTGGCTCGGGCTCGCGCTCGGCATTCTCGCCGCCACCGTGCTCGCCGCAGTGTTCGCGGCGCTGGCGATCCGCACCTCGGGCGTCTATTTCCTGCTGCTCACGCTGGCGCTCGGCATGATCGTGTGGGGCGTGTGCCTGCGCTGGACCGATGTCACCGGCGGCGAGAACGGGCTGCGCGGGCTGGGGCGTCCCGCTTTCATCGCCGGCCATGTCGGTTTCTATTACGCGGTGCTGATGGTGGTGGCGCCGCTGAGCTTCGTGATCTGGCGCTTCGTCCATTCGCCGTTCGGCCTGACCTTGCGCGGCATCCGCGATTCCGAAAGCCGCATGCGCAGCCTCGGCTACAATGTTCCGTTGCATCTGTTCATCGCCTTTGTCGCCTCGGGCTTCTTCGCCGGAATCGCGGGCGCGCTCTATGCACTGTTCAACGATTTCGTCAGCCCCTCCACGGTGCAATTGTCGCAATCGGTCAGCGGACTGCTGATGGCCATCACCGGCGGCATCGGAACGATCCTGGGATCGTTGGTCGGCGCGGCCGCCATCATCATCCTGGAAAACGTCGTGAGCGCGTTCACCGCGCGCTGGCCGACGGTGCTCGGGCTGACGTTCATCGTGATCATGATCTTCGCGCCGGAAGGCGTGGTCGGCCGCGCGCGTATCCTGTACCAGCGCCGGCGCTCCCGTTCGTCAAGGCAACAATGATCAATGAGGATCAATCGATGGACCGCAGACATTTTCTGAAAGCCACCGGCCTCGGATTGGCCGCCGGCAGCGGCGTTCTCGCAACGCCGTTTGTCGTGCGGGCGCAGAGCGCGCCGATCCGGATCGGATTGATGGCGCCGGAGACCGGCGTGGTCGCCGCCGGCGGCCGCGAGATCATCGACGGCTTCACGCTGTTCTGGGACAGCGTCGGCAACCAGGCCGGCGGCCGCAAGGTCGACATCACCGTCGAGGACGATGCCT
The DNA here is from genome assembly GCF_049581145.1 of Bradyrhizobium sp. GTDB lineage: Bacteria > Pseudomonadota > Alphaproteobacteria > Rhizobiales > Xanthobacteraceae > Bradyrhizobium. The sequence goes on along the minus strand of NZ_JBAURI010000626.1, from coordinate 1,180 downwards.
CCAATCCCGACACCGCGCTGCAGAAGGCGCGCCGCCTGGTCGAGCAGGCCAAGGTCGATTTCCTGTTCGGCAATCTGCTGGCCAACACTGGGCTGGCGGTCGCCAATTATGTCAAGGACAACGGCACGCCCTATTTCATCCCGGTGATCGCAGCCGACGATCTGACCCAGCGCAAGCGCATCAGGAACGTGATCCGCGCCGGCGGCTATACCGCGAGCCAGTTCTCCCGGCCGCTGGCGGATTGGGCGCTGAAGCAGGGCTACCGGAAGGTTGCGATGATCGCGCAGGACTACACGTTCGGCCACGAACAATGCGGCGGCTTCGCGCAGACCTTCACCGAAGGCGGTGGTGCCGTGCTCGGACAGTTCTGGCATCCTTTGAACACGTCGGATTTCAGTCCCTATCTCGGCCAGCTGTCGGGCCTGCAGCCCGATGTCATATTCGCGATGGAGACCGGCGCGGACGCGGCGCGCCTGATCCAGCAATATGCAAGTTTTGGCCTGAAGGGACAGATTCCGCTGCTCGGCGCGCAGAACGCGACCGATCAGTCCGTGATCCGGACGCTGGGGAGCGAATGCGAAGGCATCGTCACCTCGGCGCATTTCGCCGAAGGCGCCGAGCTGCCGGCGACGCAGGCCTTCGTCAAAGCCTATTCGGACAGGTTCGGCAAGATTCCCTCGCTCTACGCCTTCTCGCATGATGTCGGCGCGATGTGGGTTGCCAAGGCCATCAACACGATCAACGGCAAGGTCGAGGATCGCGACCTGTTCCTCGACACCGTGCTGAAAACGGATCTGCAGGACAGCCCGCTCGGCAAGCCGGTTCACTTCGACGATTACGGCAATCCGGTCTACGACGTGTTCATCCGCAAGACGGTCAAAAACAAGGACGGCAAATACTGGAACGTGCCGATCGACACCTATCCGCAGGTGTCGCAGTTCTGGAAATACGATCCGGTGACCTACATGAAGCAGCCGCCTTATTCGCGCGACTTCCAGGGCATCAGGAAGGCCTGAGACATCGTCTGGTCATGACGGACAGCGCGCGCGACCCGATTCTGCGGCTTGATCATGTCGGCGTCCGTTTCGACGCGCTGAAGGCCGTCGACGACGTGTCGCTTCGTGTCGGGCGCGGCGAGCGGCGCGCCATCATCGGCCCGAACGGCGCCGGCAAGACCACC
>NZ_JBAURI010000625.1:0-10328 GCF_049581145.1 Bradyrhizobium sp. | reverse complement strand
GCGCGATACTGAGCGCAGCCAATTCCAAATTGTTTAGATCTTTTGCGGACAGCTCGAGAGTTCCGAAGCTCGGTAGTACCACGGACGGCTCTTCCTGAACGTAAGTCAGCAACTTCGTTACTAGCATGGGATTTGGGACATGCAAATAACCACCAAACTTGACTTTGGATTTTTTAAGGCAGAAATCCAACAGCCAATCGTCGGCATTTATTGCATCGTTCCATTCTTCATATGCATCGAAATCCTTTAAAGCTGGAATAGCGGTCTGCTCGACTTTTATCTGCTTTTTGCCCGCCGAGCTAAGACCTTCGCTGTAGATTGCGAGTTTGACCTTCGCCCAAACAGGGTTTTCAGGCGTCTCCCGAACTGCCGCTCCCAAATCGCCGGCCAGCCGAATTCCCGGGGAAGTGGATCGAACTCGCCCATTCCAAATCTGTTGCGCCAAGCGCAGATGAGTATCTTTGATTTCGTAGGAGGTCTCTTTGCGTGTCTCAAACCACGCTAGCGTGGCCTCGATCAACTTCGAGTCTTCGCTAAAAATATTAGCTTCTGCCCAGTCAGCCAGTCCGTCCTCGACAGCCAACCCGTTGGTCGATGCGTTCGACGAGCCAATCACAATTCCACTTGGCGTCCAATAGAGCTTGCCGTGCAACCGCGGGTCTGACCTGACCGGTATGTGCGGACGCAGTTCTCGAAGCTTTCCAATTTCAGAGGGATTGCACGCGCCGGAGTCCAAATTGCAGATGATCTCAGCCTCGAGGTCAGGCCTATCTATTTCCAGCGCTTGAACCGCGCCGCGCCCCCAAAACGCAACCGCAATCTTCGCCTTCTCCGCGCGCCGGAAGATCTCCCTGATTTTAGAGAGCGCCCCAATTTCATTTAGAAATAACATGGCTCCCGAGCATCTCCGCGCGCCAGAGTCTGCATCTAGGGCAGATGCAATTAGCTTGTACAATTTACCTGTCTAGAGCGCACGCGCAACACTTATTGCGCGAGCAAGTCCATAATTAGTAGTTCGATGTCGATTCCTCTCGCCAGAAACCGGCAGCCATTCCAGCATCGTCGCAACATCTAGGCTAGTCTTGCTAGAACATCAGCCCGCTCAAGAGTGACTCTGAGGGCCTCATCCGAGACGTGAGTATAGATCTCGGTCGTTGCGATGCTGGAATGGCCCAGCATACGTTGAACAAACCTGATGTCGACACCGGTCTCAATAAGCAAGGTCGCAGCTGTATGTCGAAGCATATGTGGTGTGATCCGCCGTGCGATTTTGGCTTCGCTCTCGGCGTAGCGCCGGAGCTTGGATCTTATAGATTGCGGTTTCATCATCGACCCAAGCCGATTCAAAAACAGCGATTCACCGGGGTCATCGGCCTTTCTTCGATTTATGACGAGCTCGCAAAGTTCGCCTCGCAAGGCCACATCAGAGATATAAGCAACCCGATCACGCGACCCCTTCCCCTGGATTCTGAAGGCCGAACCATCCGGCGAGACGTCGTCAATTCGTATCTTGCACAGTTCGCCGACCCGGATGCCCGTGCAAACCATGAGACGTACGGCTGTCGGCAGACACCCCTCCCGGCCCTTCCGCCCCCGCCGCAATCCAGCCTTGAAAGATGACAGCAGCGAGGAAATTTCGCCCCGCGACAGCGTCCTCGGTAGCCGCTTCCGCCGCAGGAGTTTTGGTCGCCATCTCGCGAATGGGTCCGGACTCTGCTGGTCGGCCGTCGCATATCGAAAGAAGGCCCGCAGACAGGCAAAGCGACGGCGCACAGTTGCCGTCGCGAGCTTACGTTGGCTGACCATGTCGGCAAGGTATTCCTTCAAGTTGTTCTCCACGAGATCCACCATGGTTGGATCTGCCACAAGCCATTTGCGGAAATCAGCTAAATCAGCCGCGTAAGCTTGGAGCGTGTGCTGCGAAAGTTGCCGCTCACTGGCGCAATAGCGCAAGAACTTGTCGGTGGCCGTACTCAACTGCATCAATCTGCACTCCGAACTGTGAATTCGGATTTTTCGCGCGACCGGTGCGTTTTAGCTATCGGTCATTGAGGTCAGGATTAACGATTAGAGACCATCAAACGCAATTAATAGCAATCTGAGAATATACAACCGGCACTAAGTGCGCGCTGGAGCGCAGATACACATAACTCGGAATTATCGATGGGTGGAAACCTTATCCCCGGTACGCCAGAATTTGGCGAGCTAAACGAAGGTCGGCGATTTCACTCGACCTCATTCGCTGATCTAAGAGATCGCGCGGAAAACCCATACTCGTTTGTACGCTGCGACTTTATCCAAGCCACATTTCTCTCGTGTAGTTTCCAAGGGACCGACTTTTCCAATTCTGACTTTACGGGAGTCATTTTCCGAGACACCGCGCTAACATCATGCAACCTGATGAGCACGGCATACTCTTCGTGTCTTTTTTCCCACTGCCGCTTCACGAACAACCGAAACTTCAACTGCGACCTAATCGATTGTGCGGTAGATGGATCTGAGTTCGTGTCGCAACTCATTGATCGATCCGTTTGGCGAAATGTCACCATCACCCGCTGCGCCTTTGACGAGGTGACTCTGCGCCGATCGACGTGGGACGAGGTCACGCTCCGCGACGTTCGCATCCGCAGGATCAACTTCATGGACAATTACTGTGTTCATTGCGTTTTCCTCGGCTGTCAATTTGAGGACGCCGCATTTGATGCGTCGTATTTCGGTTCCAACATCTTTAGAAACTCTACATTGAGCGGCCTGTCCCTCCGTTACAAGGATGAGTACATTCTGGTTGATGCCGATGATCCCAACGCCCTTGAGCGGCTTGCCGAGCACTACTATCGCGGAAATCAATTTGCCGAAGCGTTCAATACACAGCGCTATATTGGCACTATACGCGGCGACAAATCTGCACCTTACCCCATGGCATCGTTTGCTTCATGCTTAGACAGCATCCTTGGCTTGGAGCCGGTAAATCTCGCTGCTCAACAGCTGAGATTTCTCTTTCAGATCATTGATGTCGACTATGAACAGAATCTGATCTATCCGCTATACATTCTTCAACTCGACGCTGTTTGTGAGTCGACACTTTCATCCTTGTATGCCGGCCCTCTGCGAGAGGAGCTCCTTCGGAGCGCGTCGACGATACGGGACGTTGCCACTCGGCTGCTCGACAATGGCAGCTCCGTGCCTGTAGGGACCGTTGCGGAGCTTTCGCTGACTTTCGATGAGATCGAAGCTGACGCCGCTCGGGACCTCACTCGCGAGCTCCTCGATCCCATTATTGGAAGCGAAAGCTACCGGATAGTAGGGGTCCGCGCCGGTTCGATTATCGTGGATGTCGTCACCTATGCCGGTGCTGCAGTAATTATTGCGGCGACAATAAGGGTTGTGACCGGGCACGCCATCTCAACATACATTGACTTTCTAAGCGCTGAGGCCAGCCGACGCGTGCTGGCAAATGTTAACTCGCTTCAGGGCCTACGCGATGTTGCAGAAGTGCAACTCATGCGCAATCGGATAACCGCGGGTGCCGCAGCCCTCCAAACTAAGCAGATCGAGGCTCTACGCAGGCTCGACGTCAAGCTTTGAGAATGCGGCAATCGCTTTGTCGATGATGCTCGGGTGACGAAACAAGTTGATGCGGATAGCCATGCGATCGCTGTTAGAAAGACCGAACAGATGGCCCGGAAGCGCCCTTATGTCGGATTGTGTGAGCATGGCCTTATAGAACGCGGAGGCGTTGAGCTTCCGTTGACGGACGTCGGATCGATCTACGAGGGCATAAACTCCGGCCTCTCTCGGAGAGACCGCGACAGTGTCATGTTCGGAGCATACCGCGCTAGCAAATGCGAGGCCCCGCGCGAGCCTTACAGCATTGCTGTGACATGCTGCGGTAATCGACGGCCACGCCTCATCACTGAATACCTGAGCCAAAACGATCAGTTGTTCTCGCGTTAGACTGCCAGCAAAATGGTCAGCGAGACCCTCGATTTTCTCTAATGTCGTTGGGTCCCCAAAGATCAGCGCGTGTTTGGCAGAGTTAATTAGCATCCGCTTGGTTGGCGAGTCGATATAGAACAGGTTCTTGAAGCGCGAGACCGCATCGACGTAGAGCGGCTCGATAATGGGTATCCTGCTGGCGGCCTCAAAACCGCCTGCACTAGAATCAACTAGGCATACAACATTACGATCCGCCAGTGCGGCAATCACCGGTAGAAGCTGTTCAGTGTTGCGAATGCCGGTGCAGTACATTGGATCTGTTAGTATGGCAATATCGATCGCCTGATCATCAACCATACGAACGAACGCGTCGGCGTCGAACGAGTAATTGTCGTCGGCCCTGACGTGGAACATCACGCCGTGAGCAGAGCAGAATCTCAGAGCACCCGCGATCGAGAAATAGAACGGTGTTTGAACGAGCACCCGAGCGTCTCGGCCCGATGTTAGGTGAACTAGGAGACTAAAAAGAGCAGCTGTTGCGTTGGTAAAAACCGAGACGGAAAATCTGCTCGCATCAAGCCCGAGTCGCCGTTCGATATAGCTTAAAACGACCCGCTTTTCCGGTCCGCGACTGTCGGAGAACAGGTAATCTGCCAGACCGTAAGGGCTCCCGGATGCGTCTCTAAAGTGCGGAATATTCGGAAGATCATACACCGCGTCCTTTAGGTGCCAGTCGGAGACCGACGCCGGAAGACAGCGATTTCGTTGAAGATACTCGCGATCGATCGCGAAGATTTCTTCGATCGAAGGGAGCATCGATAATTCCGAGTTATGGGTTGTGCGGCTTTAGACGAACCGCTGGAAAAACGGTCACCAAACGCATTGAGAGAGAAAAATAGCCGCTCAACCCCTGATTGGCAATGGCCGGTTTTGACCAGCCGAGAGGAGGACACCTTTTCCAATGCCCCCGCGCCAAGGCACCGAGGTCTCTTGAGGCCGAACTTTCATCGTCAGGGGGCGTCGATAATCTTGATCTCGTTCGAAACAGCTCTGCGAACAATGGCAGTCTGTCGCGGACCTTCCCGTTGTCAGCGTCCGAAAATGAGATCGTATCGACACCGGACTCCACGTCGACAAGATCGACTCCTTCGCCGACCGGAGCCAACGATCTCCGCGACTCCCACCGTCTGCCGCCCTAAGGAGCGACACACCCGGGCGCGCGCATCATGCGGCGAAGCCGAGGCGCCGACGCGCTGCAGCTATTGACGGGCCACAAAGACAAGATCGCGGCCTGACCTTTACTAAACTTTGGTCTCGACCAGGTCCGTTCATGCCTCGGCTATGGACATCACGTGACCGCGCCAAGATGCCTGTTCAGGGCGAATTCCGGACATGACGAGCCGGACCGATTGGGTCGCAAATGACTCCAAGCGGGGCTTCCGCTGAGTGCGGCTCAAACTCGCGGAGGCAAGTCGACAAACCGCAGCGATCCAGTGGCCACGGCATCCAACTCGGTAACCTCCTCATCGCGCAAATGATAACCGCATTCCGCAATCAGACCGCGTGCCCGAGCCAAGCTTTTGGCTAACTCACGCTTTAAGCGGGCCGCTTCACCGGGCTCTGCCATAGCAGTCTCCAGCAGTTCCCCGCTAAAAAATGGCCTGAGCGGCGCGACCCCTTCAATGCGGGCCCAAGCTAGCCGCGCCTTTTCGAGCTCCATGTCGCACAGAAAAAGACGCATTGCGCCCGGCTCGGCAATCTCTTTCACCTCATAGAGATCAAACGCAGCACCATCCCAGTCGCCAACGTAACGCCGAAACGACGCTCGGGCCAGAAGGGCTTCTGGCATCGCGTATAACCGTCCGGACTTATTAAAATTTTCTACGGCGGCATCAATCCGAAGGCTAGCTGCTCTAACATCATTCCCGACAGTCCGAAGCGCACGCGACTTGCGTACTTTGGACAGTGCGAGGGCAAGATGAGCTCTCCCAACCGTCAGTAGTTTGAGCGCCAATACCCCAGGAATCGGTTCCGTGTCAGATTCCAACATCAATCGGGCACGATCTCGCGCTATCGTCCAAAGACGCTGTGAAATAAGCAGGTCGCAGTAGAGAAGGCCAGGTATGTCGGCAAGAAATGAAGCCTCGGGAAACTCTTTCTGCCACGCCAGTTCCGCTAGCACAAACACCTTGCTAGCTTCCTCGAGTAATCCAGCCGCATACAAGGAATGTCCATGCACTCCGAGGGCCCAGGCTATCTGATAATCTACATGGACCGACTTTTCAGCCAGCCAAAGGAGTTTCTCCTGTTTGGTCCTCACCTCGTCAATGTCGCCAGCCAACAACTGCAACTGCGCTAGAGTGTTTGCATTGATCGACGCATTGTCCCAGTTGTTGCCAGACCCGATGCCAAGCGCATCTTGATGCCTTCCCCACTGCACATAGCCATTTAGAGCTTTTTCTTGCGGAGGCATCGCTTCAGCAATGTTTCCTTGCCCGCGCAAGCAAATTGCTGCGTTATGATACCACCACGCGCGATTTTGGATACAATGTTCGCCCGTGTGGTGATAGTACCACCCGTTGTCTTCGTCGATCAGTTCTACATATGGTGTCTTGAAAAACCATCTCATCGCATCCAAGTCGCTAGAGTACGCACCAAGACGCCGGAATGTATAGAACTCGCTTCGAAACCCGCTACCTCGGCACATTCGATGCCTCCACAAATCCTGAGCGTCGTCATGCAGCCCAGCGCGGCAGCCGTGCGGGATAGCCTGATAAAGGGGCGAGAGATCTTCGAGCGTCGGAGCATCGCCCTCTTCGGTCGTGTCGCGCAGATGCTCGTAAATTCGACGATGGGCAGCGCGCCACGCGTTCGGATTCGTCCGTTCAAGGCGCGAATCGAACCACTCGCGCACCAATGGATGAGCGTCGATTGCCTCAGGAGCGTAAGGGTTTTGCGGGGACAGAAGACGGACTTCGCGTAGGCGCGAAATCGTACGCTGCCAGGTTGCCTGATCAACTTCAACGAGCGCATCGGTGAGGCCGGAAATGGCCGGCTTTTGCCGCAATGCGGTGAGACATCCGCTACTCGCCGGTCGATTGAATAGGCCAACAATACGCATCACAGCGTGCGCCACCGGTTGGCCTACGAGCCACTCTCTCTCGTACGATTCCATCACACGTTTTGCGTGGTCGTGGCGCGGGTTTTCAGGGTCAGCGAAGAACTGACGGATACGATCGCGGCGTCGTATGTCCCCTAATTGGGTTTCCTTGAGAAAGCTCGCGAGCAGGTCAAGCGCAAGCGGAAGTCCTCCGAAATCTTGCACGGTGGCGCGCAACTCTTTTTTGGTGCCCCGCACGCCATTGTCGAGCAGCAGCTCCGAGCCAGCCTTATCGGAAAGCGCGTCTAAGTCGAGGACAGGAGCGGCCCCGTCCTTCCAATGTGCGATGTCCTTGATCGGTAACCGACTGGTGATCACGACGAGCCCGCGACTTCTTGCTGCTGGCATAGCCGCAAAACGTCGCAGGAACCGGCGCAGTCCCACATCCTTCAATTCGCCCTGCTGCCGTTCGAGACCAAATTGCAACGGTTCGACGCCGTCGAGCACCAGCAACACGCGGCGCTGTGCCAGAGCGTCTGCGATCGCGTCAGCCTTCGCAGTCGCGCTACTCGATTCGATCTCGATACGTAGCCGGGCAAGTGCCCAGTCAAGAAACGGATCGGCCGAAGTCGCGCGCTCTTTGGTGCCTTGGTTGTAGAATGACCAGCCTAGAACGGCCTCGGCCTTGCGATATCGATCTGTCTGCATGACCTTAAGCCATTGGTTTAGGAGCGCCGTTTTGCCAGCGCCCCCCTCGGCGATAAGCGAGAGAATGTTCGTGATACAATCGGTCCACGCTTCATCAAGGCGCTTTAACTCCCGCTTGCGACCAACGAGTCGCTCAAAGGGGGTCCTCGGCAGCGCAGCGATATCTATGAAGGGCAGAGGTTCAAGTAGCGGCAGGCCGGATGCACTTGGCATCGGCTCTACGGTCGGTTGATTCACGTTGAAGTTTATGACGTGTGCGTGGAACTCCCCCGAAAACTGCGGCGCGGCTGGGGGAGCCGCACCGCTGTCTACTTTCCCGGCGGTGCCTTGACGTTCCGGAACGTCATGTTCCTCTGAGAGATTGCCTGTTCAGAGCGAACGCCCTCGACATCGTCGAACAGTAAATCGCGACCAGACTCGATCACGCGGATATCGACTGCGTAAGATGCCTTCACAGCTTCAGGCAGAGCTTCGATCGCCGCGCGCAACGCGTTAACTAGACGCCTGACCTCCGTGTCCTTCCAAATATCCGAACGATTGAGATCGGACTTGATCGCAGTCTCGTAAGCCGCGTTGCCCTCGGCTTGATCAACAAGAGCCAAAGAAGCCACGCAGTGATTGCTGACAAGGCGGGCCTTGAGAGCATCAAAAGCAGCCTTGAGAGCATCAAAGGCAGTTTTGCCCGCGCCTTTGGCAAACTCGCCCGCCGCCTTGGAGGCAACCAGCTCCGCCCCGGTCGCAAGGAGGCTATACAGAGCTTCTGGAATGCTCATTTGGAGGCTCCTGTACCTAGATACAGCGTGTTCCGCCAGGCTCGCGGCCAAGCAATCAAATAGTCAGCGGCCGTCACAACCACTATTTGTGCAGATCAAAGTCTCACATTACACCAATTGCCGCGCGTTTCGAAAGTACTGAATCGTCCGCAATTGACGTACAGTTGATTTGCAGTGTATCCGCCTGCAGCGACATTGTCGACCTTTGATCGCCACGACATCAAAGCCACGAAGCTTGCGGTCAATCGCAAGATTGAACATGGCGCGGTCTCGGACCCGACCTCCAATTTGGATCTGCGTTCGGATTGACAAACATGTTTGGGCCGCAGTGGAGGCGATGTCCGCTAAGGGCTGATCGCGCCGTTCTGAGCGCCGGCCGGCCGCTTCCGTTCTAGCCCGATCAACGGACGCCGTTAGACCGCCCCGGCATGGCGGGTCGGTGCCAAAGGCGGCGCTCGAAGAGAACACGAATATTTGGGGATGTGCTGTGAGGGACGGTCTGCGTGTGCCGCACGGCACCTGACGCAGACAGTGCCGATGATCGCTCCCGCCGTTCGGTCACCAGCTTGAACACCGATCAATATGGCCAAATCGGTGGGGCGCGCTACAGAGTGCAGAACGCTTAACGCGAGATCACTTTGCGGAAAACAGGATACTGCCGTTTACGAGTTGCGGTGAAAGGTGAAGCTTGTCATCCCCGATCGGCAAATCGAACGCGGGCACGTTCGCTGCGAACTTCAAGCTGGGAATCTTTTGCTTGAAGTCCCCGCTGGTCGCGCCACCCAGCATGTCGCCGGTAAAAGGCTGCACGGCGGATCCCACCCCCGCTACTGCGGCGACGAGACTGCAATTGAGGGCAACCTGGGGATGGGCCATGAAAAGAGCCTCTACCGGTGTCGGCCGTAGACTGAATTTGGCCTCTTGGCTCTATGCCGCCGCCGAACTCGCACCGCTGTGGCTGCGGCTGCGCGAAATCATCTTGACCACGGGCAAGATCGCGGTCGACGAGACCAAGGCCCCGGTGCTGGATCCCGGCCGTGGCCGCACCAAGAACGGCTTCTTCTGGGCGATCGCGCGCGACGATCGGCCATGGGGCGGGACCGACCCGCCGGCGGTGGCCTACACCTACGCGCCCGGTCGCGGCGCCGTCCACGCGCTCAAGCTGCTCGATGGCTATCGCGGCGTCGTGCAATGCGACGGCTATGCTGCCTACAAGACCATTGCCAACGACCCCGCTGGCGAGGCGATCACGCTGGCGTTCTGCTGGTCTCATCTGCGCCGCCGCTTCTACGACATCGCCGAGAACGGTCCGGCACCGATCGCGAGCGAGGCGCTGGCGCGGATCGCCGCCCTCTATGCCATCGAGAAGACGATCAGAGGCCGCAGCGCCGACGAGCGGCGCGCGGTGCGACGGATGCGCAGCAAGCCTCTCGTGCTGGCGCTCAAGGCCTGGTTCGAGGAGCAGCTCACCCGCGTCTCCGGCAAGGCGACGATCGCCGAGCATATCCGCTACGCCCTGAACCACTGGGACGGGCTCGCGCGGTTCCTCGACGACGGCCGCATTGAGCTCGACACCAACATCGTCGAGCGAAGCATCCGTCCCCTTGTTCTGAATCGCAAGAATGCGTTGTTCGCGGGACATGATCAGGGCGCGGAGAACTGGGCCTGCGTCGCTTCGCTGGTGGAGTCCGCGCTATGCCGAGCGCGGCATAGCGCGGATTATGCCGCCCGCCGGACTATGCCGAATGCAGTCATTTTCGGCCGGCAGCAGAGCAACATTTGGGCCTGACCGTTCGGCATAGTTCGGAGCG
>NZ_JBAURI010000624.1:0-1616 GCF_049581145.1 Bradyrhizobium sp. | reverse complement strand
GGTGGAAGGCCCCCGCTCGCTTCGCCGCGCAACTGGCCGCCGCGATGCGCGGAAGCCTCGCCCTGATAGACAAAGCCCGAGCGGAGCGCGCGCGCGATGTCGGACAGCGGCTCGCGCTGATAGTCGCGATAATAGCCTTGTTTTTCTCCGGTCAGCTTCACATGCCAGGCGTGATGATAGTCGTCGTTCCATTGCGCGCGATATTTGCCGCGCGACGGGTCCTGTAAGGGATCGAGCAGGCTGACGCGGTTGTCGTCGTTTTCAAGCACGAGATGAATGTGCCGGCCCGTCTCAGTGGCAAGTTGACCGGCCGCGAGGCTGAGATCGTTCAGCATCGGGATTTCGCCGAGCTCGGCAATGGCGTGGACGGCATCGAGCCGCAGCCCGTCGAACCGGTATTCGTCAAGCCAATAAAGTGCGTTCTCGATCGCAAAAGCGCGCACCTGCGGCACGCGGTAGTCGATCGCGCTGCCCCACGGCGTTTGCGCTTCGGTAAAGAAGGGCGGCGCGTAGCGGCCGAGATAATTTCCCTCGGGGCCGAAGTGGTTATAGACGACGTCGAGAAACACCATCAGCCCACGCAGATGTGCTTCGTCGACGAGACGCTTCAACTCTTCCGGCCGGCCATAGGCGCTGTCGGGCGCATACCACAACACGCCGTCATAGCCCCAGTTGCGCACACCTGCGAAATCCGCCAGCGGCAGCAATTCCAGCGCGGTGATGCCGGTCTCGACCAGATGGTCGAGCCTGTCGATCATGGCGCGATAAGTGCCTTCTTGTGTGAAGGTGCCGACATGGGCTTCCATAAGCACGGTTTCGTGCCAAGGCCGTCCGCGCCACTCGTTGGCGCGCCAGGTGTAGTTTGCGGGGTCGATCACCTCGCTTGGACCGAACACGTCGTCGGGTTGAAAGGCAGAAGCCGGATCGGGCACGTCGATCTCGTCGTCGATCCGAAACTTGTAGCGCGTACCGGCCTTGGCACCCGGCACGTCGGTTTCGAACCAACCGTGCTTGCGGGATGTAAGTAGGCAACGTTGCTGCTCCAACAACAGATCGACGCGCTGGGCTGCGGGCGCCCACAAGCGGAATGTGGCTCCTTCGGAAGTCAGACTTGCGCCGAAATGCCGTTCATTCATGCCGAACCCGAAAAGACCAGTACCGAGCGGGGCGGTGCGGTGGTCTCGCTTCCCGACGGGAAGTCCGCAGCCGTCTGTTTAACGTCGACGGTGTTCAATAGTTGCCGCCAACTCTTGTATTCGGGCATTTTCGGCAGCTTGAACTTGATCTCTTCGGGGGCGGCATTGAGCACGATGAAGACCGGTGGCTGGCCTTGTTCATTTGGTCCGAGCACATAGGCGAGAAAACGCCCTTCCGGAAAATTCCAGTCCTGCTCTTTCATGTCGTCCGCGGCCGGCGTCAGCCATAGCACGCCATACGAGCCGTCGGCGCGCCGTCCGTCGAGCCAGCGGCGGGCGCGGATTTGCGGAAAGCGGCGGCGGATTTCGGACAGGTGGGCGACAAACTCGATGAGGTCGCTGCCTGCGCGGCCCATACCTTCCCAGCCGATCCAGCCGGTCTCGTTGTCCTGGCAATAGGCGTTGTTGTTGCCGTTCTGG
>NZ_JBAURI010000623.1:0-5745 GCF_049581145.1 Bradyrhizobium sp. | reverse complement strand
GTCCACGTTCTATCGCAGCGCAAGCTCGCCTGGGGCATTCTGGCCGAGCCGGTCGACGTCGACGTCACGGCGTCGCGGGTTGCAAGCCGCCGCGAGATCGCGGGCGAGATTGCGATGCGAATCGATGCCGCGGTGCGCGCAGGGCATTTGCCGGCCCAGAACACCCAGCTTGCCGCGACCGCGCTGCTGGGAGCGATTCACGAAGCCCTGGTCGGGCCGCTGGCACCCGATGATCTCGACGATCCCGCCAGACTGCGCGACGTGGTTCAGTCCGTCACCTTGCTGGCGTTGCGCGCAGTCGGCGTGATGGATGCCCGTGCCCGCGGCCTCGTCGTGCAGGCGGTGCTCCCGGCCAAGACGCTGGTCGGGGCGTGAGCGGCAAAACGTCCCGTCAGATGTCTGCGTCGCGCTCCGGGCCGACGGAGGCGATGCGCACCATGTTGGTGGTGCCGGGGATGCCGAGCGGCACGCCGGCGACGATCAGGACTCGCTGCCCGGCGCGGACGAAGCCGTCGCGAAACGCAATTGAGCCGGCGCGGTTGACCATGTCATCCTGATCGCGGGCGTCTTCCGCGACCACGCAGTGCACGCCCCAGACCACCGATAATTTGCGGCCCGTCGCCAGGTTCGGCGTGATCGCCACGATGGGCGGCTTGGGCCGCTCGCGCGCCACGCGGATCGCGGTCGAGCCCGAAGAGGTCCAGCAGATGATGGTCGGCAGGTCGAGGGTCTCCGCGATCTGGCGGGCGGCGTCAGCGATCGCGTCGCCCGCCGTCGATTCCGGCTCGGGCCGCTGCGCCGTCAGCACCGAACGATAGATCGGATCGCGTTCCACTTCTTCACCGATGCGGTTCATGGTGGAGACGGCTTCGACCGGATATTTGCCGGCGGCCGATTCTGCCGACAGCATGATCGCATCGGCGCCTTCATAGACGGCGGTTGCGACGTCGGACACCTCCGCGCGTGTCGGGACCGGCGCCTGGATCATCGATTCCAGCATCTGGGTCGCGATCACCACCGGCTTGCCCGCGCGGCGCGCCAGCCGCGTCATCTGCTTCTGCAGGCTCGGCACCCGCTCCAGCGGCAATTCGACGCCAAGATCGCCGCGCGCGACCATCAAGGCGTCGGAGGCTTCGATGATCTCCGGAAGCCGGTCGATCGCCTGGGGCTTTTCGATCTTGGCCATCACGGCGGCACGACCGCGAATCATCTTCTTGGCTTCGATGACGTCCTCGGCACGCTGCACGAAGGACAGTGCGATCCAGTCGACTCCCGTGACCAGCGCGGCTTCGAGGTCGGCGCGGTCCTTCGGCGTCATCGCCGAGACCGGCAGGTCAGTGTCGGGCAGGCTCACTCCCTTGCGGTCCGACATTTTGCCTCCGATCACGACGCGCGTCACCGCGCGCTCCGGCGAGGTCTCTTCGGCGATCAGCCGGACCTTGCCGTCATCGAGCAACAGCGCGTGGCCGGGCCGCAGCGCGGCCAGGATCTCCGGATGTGGCAGTTGCACGCGGGTGCCGTCGCCTGGCGTGCTGTCGGAATCCAGCGTGAAACTCTGGCCGTTCTGCAGTTGAATCGCGCCTCCTGCAAACGATCCGACCCTGAGCTTGGGACCCTGCAAGTCGACCAGGATGCCGATCGGACGGCCGTAGCTTCCTTCGACATTGCGGATGGTGGCCACCAGTTCCCGCATCTTGTCGTGTGAGGTGTGGCTCATATTGATTCGGAAAATATCGGCGCCGGCCTCGAACAGCCGACGAATCATCGGGCCATCGGAGGATGCCGGACCGAGTGTGGCCAGGATCTTGATGCGACGCAGACGCCTCATGGCTTGGTTCCGGGCGTTGCGGCTGGCGGCGGGCCAGACGCGCCCGGAGCAGGCGCTGCAGCCGGGGGGGAATCGGGCAGGCCCGGAACATTGCCACCGGGGCCAACCGCGCCCGGCATACCGGGGACGCGCTGCTGCGCCGGCTGTTCGTTGGCGTCGGTCAGTTGCACGGTCCAGGCTCGCTGTTCGCCGGTATCAACCTCGAAGAAGCCGGTGCGGTCGAAACCGCGCGCGAGGCAGTTCTCCGTCCCCTTGATGGTGAATTCCTTGTCGCGTGAACACATGAACGCCTGTCCCGACCACTCGCCGCCACGGTCATAGTCGAGAGCGTAGATATAATAATAGCGCGCCACCAGCGTTCCCTTCAGCAGCGTCTCACAGCTCCGCGAGGACACGTTCCACCAGCCTTCGGTGGTCCAGCCTTCGGAGTCCTTGTAGCCGAGAGCGATGCCGACCCGGCTCGCGGTATTGTTGCAAAGCCGGAAATCCGCCCGGGCCGGACTGCTACCGAGGCAAATCGCGGCGATTGCCAGTACCGAAAGGGTGCCGAGGCCATGGGGGATTGGATTTGTGCGGCTGGAACTTTTGCGGATCATCGCGCGACGCTATAGCAGATGAGGGAAGATTTCGCGTGCCGATGGCGACTGTCAACGGCCAAGGTGCTTTTTTCATGCAAGGGGCATTGCGAATCCCTGCCGATAAACCCTTGTGTGCGCTGCGATATAGCAAAATCTGTGACAAGGTCCACATAATAGCGACGATCTGCAACGGTGAGATAACGACCATGGCCATCGACGAAAAGACCAAGACGGAACTCGAAGCCGCCACCTTCCGGCGCCTTGTCGAGCACCTCCAATCCCGCACCGATGTCCAGAACATCGACCTGATGAATCTCGCGGGCTTCTGCCGCAACTGTCTGTCCAACTGGCTGAAGGAGGCGGCTGACGAAAAAGGGGCGCCCATGACCAAGGACGAGAGCCGCGAAGCCATCTACGGCATGCCCTATGAGATATGGAAGTCGAAATACCAGGGCGCAGCCAGCCCCGAGCAATTGGCCGCACTGGACAAGCCTCACGCCGGGCATTGATTCCTTCGTTCCGCGACGTTCGGGACCAAGTTCGAGATTCGGGCGTGCGCGCGAATCGGTTGACGACAATTGCGGCTGCAAGAGCCGGCGAGCGCTGATTCGCCAAGCAAGCAGTTTTTCTCATTTCACAACAAGATGTGGGCGCGTTGTGGATGAAGCGGATGTTTCCTTGACCCCGAGCGCGCGAACCTGAAGTGTCGTTTCGCGATTGCCGTGTGTCACAGCGCGCACCTCGCCTCAGGTCCGAAGATCAGTTCACTCGGGAGTTCAAGATGGCCACCGCCGCAGCCGCCGTCAAAGAAGACGAAGCGCCCTCGACCAGCTTTGCCAAGGATCAGCTCAAGTCGATCGTCGAGCGCATCGAGCGGCTGGAAGAGGAAAAGAAGGCGATCTCGGACGATATCCGCGACGTCTATGCCGAGAGCAAAGGCAACGGCTTCGACGTCAAGGCGCTGCGCACCATCGTGCGGCTGCGCAAGCAGGACCCGCAGGAGCGGCAGGAAGCCGAGACGATCCTGGAAACCTACATGCATGCGCTGGGAATGCTGTAGAATCCGACCTTGCCTCGCGGCCCAGCGAGCCTGAGCCACGATTGCAATACGAATTTTTCGATGTATGGGCCAAGCCAAGGAATGGCTGCGCGGAGCTCGAGACCACGATCCATATTGATCGTTGCCGCTCTCGCGAGGACGGCGCTCAATGCGTCAGCGCGGTGCCTATCGTAAACGACGTCATCTGCAGCTTCGCCGTCGCGGATCCCGAGAAACGGTCGAACGATAGACCTGACGTCGGATCATCCGTGAACGCCATGGCGATCGCGGCGCGTGGCTTGACGAAGAACGCGCGCATCAGGGTCAGGTCGGCATCGCCGAACATCGTCACGGACATCGTGCTCGCGCTCGGCGCCAGCATCATGATGCGCAGCCAGGTGTCGTTGCCCGTGGCCGCCGCGATTCGCGTCGTCGCGACTGTTTCGCCCAGGTTCTGCTCGCCCAGGTTCTGCTCGCCCAAATTCTGCTCGCTCAGGTCCTGAGGTCCCCTGGCGGCCACCGTATTGATCTCGGTCGCCGCCGCCAGATTGCGCGAAGCTGCGACACGGACGCTGTGTGGGATCGCCGCTGACGCCGCCACGATGTTGGCGTGATCCACCGGAGAATTGGCGGGTGGAGCAAACGCCATGGCCTGGTAGACCGCGGGAACGCCCCCGCTCGATTTCGGATCGGCGGCCTCGAGCGCCTGCCGTGCGCTGATCGCGGCCACCGCCTGCTCCGGCGTCGCCTGCTTGGGCGTGCCCGGATTGTCACCCCAGAACCCGCGGGCGTTGATGATATCAGCCATGGTCTGCGGCCTGGTATCGGCGTTGTCGGCGGCCGGTTCCTTCGCGACGGGGACCAGCATCGCTTTCGGCAGCTGGACCAGCTGGCTGTCGGCCGAGGCAAGCTGCAGCGCGGCCGCGATCTGCAGCTTGCCGCGCGGCGCCGGTTTGGCGGCGACTTCCGTCGCGTTTGCCGGGGCGACGGGTGTCTCGTCGTCGGCCACTGAGTTCGTGGCCTCCTCGTCGTCCTCCTGCGACTTTCCTGAGAACAAGGCCGCAAGGAAGCTTGGTTTGCTGCCGGTCGCACCATCATCACCGTTGCCGCGTTTCTCGATATCGGCACGGGCAAGCTCAAACCCCTTCAGCGGGACGCCATCCGACGGAATGTAAACCGTGCGGCCGTCCGGGAACAGCTTGGCCAATTGATCGTGGGTCATCCGCGGCCAATGACGGATATTGCCGGTGTCGAGATGGACGAACGGCGATCCCGACATCGGGTAGAATCCGACACCGCCGCGCTGCAGCCTCAGCCCGGCAAAGCGGATCTGCTCGAGCGGTACGTCGGGAATATAGAGATCCATCGCATGCCCGAGCATGTGCTGGCTGAAGCGGGCCACGGCCGATGAGCGACGGTGCAGCATGGCGTTGGTAGCCGGGCAGCGATAGGCGGAAACGATCTGGATCGGCTTCTTGCCGTCGACGTCGCGATAGACTTCCCAGATGATATCGAACAGGTGGCGATCCATCACGGTCTGGTCCTGGGTGCGCCAATCCCGCAGGAAATGATTGAGCTGCTTCAAGGCCTCTTCGTCATAGCGACCGTCGCGCTTGAAGGTGATGGTGAGATCTTCGCCGGAATGGGTGTGATGGAACGAGAGCGTACGGGTCTCGTTCTCGGCGGTCGCGTCGTGGACCGAGCCTGCACCCATCAGGAGCAGCAGTGAGGCCAATCCAATCCGGGTTAGGCCGATCTGATCTCTCGCCCTCAGAATCGCGAGCGACGTAAAACTGCGTGCGAAATCAGCCAGCACGATGAGCCCACCCAGTCGACGAGCGATCAATGGACTCTTTCTCTCACTCAGCAGCCGATGGCTCTGCAGCACGAAAGAGGATGAACGCCCTGTTAATGCGAGATGGTTAACCGAGGTTTACCTTCTCGCCCCCAGTTCAGCGTTAAACTAACCTGCCGAGTGTGGCGAAAAAGTGCCCGCTGGTTGTATCCTGGTATAGAATGGTTAACGTTAAGCGATCTCGCCAAGTGGCGAGATCGTTGTTTTTGCGGGAGAAAACCCAGGGGGTACGTCAAGCTCTGGCCTAGCGGGTGAACATGCCTCGCGGCTGCTGACGCCGTCCGACCGGGGCTGGGGGCGTGGGCGGTCCACCAAACAGCCGCTCGAAGAACGAGGGCCCGGAGGACATGCTGTTTTCGCTGGCAATGCTCACGCTCGCGGGCGGCGTGTTTCCCGGATGGAGGGAATAGGTCGGTTGGGAATGCGCAACCACATTCTCCAGATC
>NZ_JBAURI010000622.1:0-9431 GCF_049581145.1 Bradyrhizobium sp. | reverse complement strand
CTTCCCAACCCGACGCAGCCGGAGACCTCAAAGCGTCATCGCACATCGTGGGCGACGCGCTCTGCCTCCGATCCGACTTCGACAAGCTCCCGAAGCGATGCGGCATCGAGCACGACGATCGCGCCGTGCTCCAGCCGCACCCAGCCGCGCAAGGCCCAGGCCCGCAACTGCTTGTTGATGCTTTCCCGGGTCATGCCGACCATCTCGCTGATTTCCTGCTGCGTGATGGAGATGGTTCGGCTTCCGGGTTCGAGCTTGCGCTTGTCGGTCAGGCCGAGCAGCGCGCTGGCCAACCGGCCCGGCAAGTCCTGCAGGATCACCTGCTCGACCTGCTCGCTGGTCCAGCGCAGCCGGGCACAGAGCAGCTCGATGAATTTCATCGCGAGCTCCGGCTGGCCTCGTACAAAGGGGAGGAACTCGCGGCGATCGATCACGAAGAGTTCGCAATTGGTATTGGCGGTGGCGTCGGCGGTGCGCTCCAATCCGTCGAGCACCGCGACTTCGCCAAACAGCTCGCCGGCATGGACCAGATTCAGGATCGCATTGCGACCGTCGGGGGAGGAAACACTGATTTTCACCGTGCCCGAGATCACCGCAAACAGGCTGTTGCCGGGATCTCCTTTGGAGCAGATCGTGGCTCCCCGCTTGACCAACGTGTGCTTCGCGTATCGACAAAGCTGATCGAACGCATCCGGTTCCAGATCGCAGAAGATCGGATGCTTGCGCAGCACCGCCAGTTTGTTGCCCGACAGGCGGCGAGCGTCTCCCATTTTGTCCTGAGTCACGCCGGTTAGGACTCCCAAGGGAACAGCAGGGTACCTATGCGCTTCCGTAGTCGACGTCCGTCGCATTTTCAACCTCAAACCGCTTTTTTGGCGCAAATTGGCGGCAGAAACGGGTCACGTAGATCAGAAACACGGTTGGAAACAACTCGGCGCTAACGGTAGATGCCCGAGTTCGGATGCTTGCGGCGGGTACAGCGGAGATCGTGGTGTCGCCAACTCGCCGTATATTCATGAGTATGAACAAACCGGACTTAGTTCAAATCCCGATCGGTCGCCTGCGGCATCCGAAGCGAGGGAGGCTGGTCTCAATGAGCGATCCCACAGCTGGCATTTTCGGTTCCATCGTCGTCCCTGGCGGCGGGAAAGACGGCGCCGGTTTCGCCGCAGCAAGCGATCAAGATCGTTGCGGTTGCGACTGAGCAAACCGGCAGCAAAATACCCGTGCCGCCAACCTCATTCATTGGCAATGCCCATATCCTTTATTAGCCGCGCGTACTTGGCGAGTTGCTCGCGCGTCAAGGCACCGAGTTCCTCAGGCGTGCTGCCGCGCAGCGCGAAACCCAGATCCTCGAGCTTGTGGCGCACGTCGGGGTCGCCGAGCGCTTTCAAGACTTCGGCGTTCAACCGGGCGACGATCTCTTTCGGGGTGCCTGCCGGCGCCAGCATCGCGAACCAGGAATTGAAGAAAAAGCCGGGCAGCCCGGATTCGGAAATGGTCGGCGTGTCCGGAAACTGCAGCAGCCGCTTTTCCGTGCACACGCCGATGAGCCTGACCTGGCCGCCGCGGACCAGCGCCGCCACGGTTCCCAGCCCCTGGAAAGCGACCGGGATCTGCCCCGCGGCTACATCGGTCGCCGCCTGCGTCGCGCCCTTGTAGGGCACGTGCATCAGGGAAATGCCAGCCGCGGACGCAAACATCGCCATCGCCAGATGCTGCGGACTGCCGGGGCCCCCGGAGCCATAATCGATCTTTCCGGGTGCGGCCTTCGCGGCGGCGATCAGGTCCGCTGCGGTCTTGTAACCGGTCTGATTGCCCGCGATTAGTCCCCATTCCACGGTCGCGACAAGCGAGATCGGCACGAAATCCTTCAGAATGTCCCAACGCATGTTGGACTGCAGGTTCGGCACCATGGTCATGATGCTGTCGTTGAAGCCTCCGATCGTGTAGCCGTCCGGCTCGGCGCGGGCGACCTGCTCGGCGCCGATCAGGCCGGACGCACCGGGCTGGTTCAGGATCACGATCTGCTGGCCCATATTCTCGGCCATCTTCTGCGTGACGATCCGTGCGGCGACGTCGACCGCGCTGGCGGCAGCCAGCGGCACGATCATCCTGATCGGCCTGTCCGGGTAAGTCGACTGCGCGACCGCTGCGGTCGCACCGGGAAGCAGGGCGAGGATCAAAGCCAGCCGACCAAGCCGCAGGCGCATCGCAACACCTCCCATTGAACCGGATGCGTGTTTTGATCAGCCAGCCGCAATCCTTCGGCGAAAGATTGCCCTCTCGCCCAACTCTTGGCAACCGTCCCGTTGGCAACGGTCCGCTTGGCAGCGATCTCCGGACAAAGACGCTGCGGCCGGGGGTCGGGCTCGGGCTCTTGGCGCGCTGCCGCGGCGCCTTGCCGATCCTCTCAGAGATCGCGCCGCTTCTGCGGTTGCGCGGCGGCCTGCGACCCCGTGTGATGATCGGCCCACGCCAGCACCACCGCAAAGGCCACGAAAACCACCGTCACTGCAAGGCTCACCAATATTGCGTCGACAGGCATATCGATCCCCTCCCTTCAATTTTGATTTGGAAGGAATCTTTCCGAGCGCGGCTCAATGGTCATTGATCGGGATCAAAGACATCGAAGCTTGTTGAGGCCGGCTTGCTATTCAGGCTGCCGCCAAGGCTGCGGCGCGCTCGGGGTCCCGCAGGCAGACGCCACCCGGTATGATTTCGATCACGCCCTCGCGCTCCAGCTTGGTGAAAGTGCGACTTACCGTTTCGATGGTCAGGCCGAGATAGTCGGCGATGTCCTGCCGGCTCATCGGCAAAGGTACGCTTGCCGACGCTCCCCTCAGCTGATCCAGCCGGTCGCGCCAGCCGATCAGGAAGGTCGCGACCTTTTCCTCCGCGGAGCGGCGCCCGAGCAGGACCATATGGTCGCGCGCCTGGTTCAGCTCGTGAACCGCCAATTCGTTGATCCGGCGCAACAGATGCGGCTTGTCCTCCGCAAACCGGCTGAACGCGGACTTGCCGAACCGGCAAACCGAAACCGGACCGATCGCATCGGCCGAGAAACCGTGGCGGGCGGTGTCGCTCATCCCCAGGAAGTCGCCCGGCAGAGCGAAGCCTACGATCTGCCTGCGGCCGTCGGGCAACAGCTTGTAGACGCGCATCACGCCCTCGAGCAGATTGTAGAACGAGGTCGTCATTTCCTCCTGCGCGAACACGGTCTCGCAGGGCGCAAATTGAATTTGCCGGCCCAACTGCTCGAACTCCCGGATTTCGGACTTGTCGAGCGGAGCGCACAGGCTGAACTGGCGCACCGAACAATCGACGCAGAAATGCCCGGTCGGTTCGACTGCAACGACGGAAGTCTTCATCCACGGCCCCCGATGCTCAGGCCGCGACGAAAATGTCCGCAAACCCTTGATCTGGCCGCATCTTAGACGATCCGCAGGACCGCCATTGATGCAGATCAATTGGGCCGATGTTGGTCCTCATATCCTTGCTCCTGCATCAGAAAGACCAATGTGTGATGTTGCGATCCGTTCTCATTCAGGCCCTCATCGCGTTGGCGCTGGCAGCGCCAGCGTTTGCTACCTCCTCCGAACAACGCGGTAGGACCTTTGCGCAATCGCATTGTGCACAATGCCACGCGACCGGCCGCGTCGGCCGGAGCCCGCTTCCGACCGCGCCGCCGTTTCGAACCTTGCATCTGCACTATCCGGTGGAGTCGCTCGCCGAATCGCTGGCCGAGGGCATCGAGACCGGCCACCCGGCGATGCCGGAATTTCAGCTCGATCCCGATCGGATCCACGACTTCCTGTCGTATCTGAAGACCCTCGAATAGCGTCAGCTACTCAAGAGCTTACAGCGCCTGGACCGTCCAGCCGATCATCTCCTTCGCCAGCCGGCCGAACGCATCGTCGAACGCTGCAACCGCCGCGGCCGGCTCGATCTGATCGAAGGTCTGGGTCTCGGCGAACATGCGCGAAGCGAGGACCTTGCCGTTCTTGTCCAGGATCCGGGCGGACAGTTCGATCTCGGCTTGCGGCGTGGAATCCAGCGCAACCTGGAAGCGCCTGACATCGACCAGAAGCTGGAAGTCGGTCTGGCCGACATCGGCGGCCCGCAACGGGGCGTGCGCCAGATCGTAATTCTCGAAGCCGTCGATCAGCCTTGCCTGCAGCAGCTTCGGGATGCTGTCGGCCCAGAGGAAATCGGCAAAATTCGGAAAGTCCTTGGTCGGCGAGAACAGCATGCGCTGCGTCTCCAGCATCGCGACCGCGGTCGGCTCGGGGATCGCCAACTGCCCCTTGATGGTCTTGCTGACCGGACCGAAGTCCTTCGGCGCGCGCAGATCGTAGGTGATCTTCTGCACTGGCGTGCCTGCGCCCGTCATCTTTTCCAGGCCCGTGACAATACCATCGAGCTTGCCGGTGTTTCGCGCCAGGCCCTCGGAGAAGATCTTGAAGTTGGCGATGGTGTCCTTCAGCGGCTCGGAATTTTCGGCCAATACCGAATCGACCCGCCGCAGCGCGTCCCGCGCGGCCTGCGTCATGCTCTGGCCCGCACCCGGCTCTGCGATCAAGGTCGGAACCGGTCCTGAACCTGCCAGTTGCGCGCCGCCCTCCAGTGCGATCACGGGCACGCCGGTCAACCCCTGGAATTCCAGGCCGACCTTGGTATCGGCGCGGACCGGCGTGGTCACAGCTACCGAGATGGTGGCGTTGACGCGGCGCGGACTATCGGGAACGAGACCGAGATCGGTGACCTCGCCGACCCGGATTCCGTTGAAGAGCACCGCCGCGCCGACCATGAGCCCCGGCACCGAGCCCTCGAACTGGACGTGGTAGGCGGTGCGCGGCCCGAGGCCGCCGGTGTTGTTGAGCCAGTAGACGAAGCCGAACACGGCGGCTATCGCAACCAGCACAAAGCCACCGATGAGAACGAAGGGAGCGCGGGTTTCCATATCTCTAGCTCTTTTCGGGTTGCAGCATCTGGGAGCGCTTGCCGTGGAAATAGGCCCGCACCCAGGGATGTTCGGATTGAAGCAGTTCGCGCATCGGCCCGATCGCCACGATCTTGCCGTCCGCCAGTGCCGCGACGCGGTTGCAGACGACGTTCAGGCTGGCGAGGTCATGGGTGACCATGAATACCGTCAATCCGAGCGTCTTCTGCAAGGTCTGGATCAGGCCGTCGAACTCGCCGGCCGCGATCGGGTCGAGCCCCGAGGTCGGCTCGTCGAGAAAGACGATCGCGGGATCAAGCGCTAGCGCACGGGCCAGCGCCACCCGCTTGGTCATACCGCCGGAGAGCTCGGCCGGAAACTTGTCGCCATCTTCCGGCAACAGCCCGACCATTTCGAGCTTGGCGGTCGCGATCTCGTCCATCAGCGTCTGCGAGATCACGAGATTTTCGCGCAACGGAAACTGGATGTTCTGCCGCACGGTGAGCGACGAAAACAGCGCACCCTGCTGGAACAGAATGCCCCATCGTCCGGCGGCGCTCTGCGTGCTGCGGTCCTGGGCGCCGCTGATCGCCCGGCCCATGACCTCGATCGTGCCGCTGCGACGTGGGATGAGGCCGATGATCGTGCGCATCAAGACCGACTTGCCGCCGCCGGACGCGCCGACCAGGCCGAGGATCTCGCCTCTGATGACGTCGAGCGACAGATGATCGATCACGATCTGCCGGCCGAAACCGACCACGAGATCGCTGACGCGAATGGCGAACTCTGGAGCCGCTTCCTGCATCGCTACATTCCGATCGATGCGAAGAAGACCGCGAACAATCCGTCGAGCACGATCACCAGAAAGATCGATTTCACCACCGAGGTCGTCGTCTGCCTGCCGAGCGACTCGGCGCTGCCGAGAACGCGCAAGCCCTCGCTGCAGGCGACGATGCCGATTGCGAGCGCCATGAACGGCGCCTTGATGATGCCGACCTTGAAGCTGGTCACGGACACCGCATCATGCAGCCGCGCGATGAAGATCGCCGGTCCCATATCGCCGTAGAATTGCGCCACCAATCCCCCGCCGTAGAGCGCTGCCATCGAGCCGATGAAGCTCAGGATCGGAAGCGCAATGATCAGCGCGACGATGCGGGGCAGGATCAGCACTTCGACGGGATCGAGCCCCATGGTCAGCAGCGCGTCGATTTCCTCGCGCATCTTCATCGAGCCGAGTTCGGCGGTGTAGGCGCTGCCGGACCGGCCGGCGACCATGATCGCGACGATCAATACACCGAGCTCGCGCAGCACCAGGATGCCGACCATGTCGACCGTATAGGATTCGGCGCCGAACTTTCGGAAGTGGAAGAAGCCCTGCTGCGCGATGATGGCGCCGATCAGGAAGGTGATCAGCACCATGATCGGGATCGCCTGGAAGCCGACCTTGTAGAGCTGATAGACCAGCGAGGTGACGCGCAGCGAGCGCGGCCGGCGCAGCACGCCGATCAGGGCCACGAACAGCGAGCCCAGCATCTGCAGGAACACCGCGACGTCTTGCGACGTACTCGTCGCGTAACGGCCGACGTCGCCGAGCCTCGCGAAAAGTGGATTGGGGGCGCTCACCGGCGCCGGATTGCGGCGGTTGACCTGATGGATCTCCTCGATCAGGCCGGCATAATTGTCGGCGACACCGACCACCTCGCTGCGATGGCCTGCCGCCACGGCGCGCCGCGAGATTTTTTCCAATATCCAGGCGCCGACCGTATCGAGCTCGTTCACGCCGGTCATGTCAAGCTTGACGCGTTCCGCGCGATCGAGTTCAGCCACGACAGCTTCGGAGAGCGTCTCCAGGCTTCTCACATTGGCGGCGGTCCAGGACCCGCCCGGATGCAACTCGATCGTATCGCCGTCCGGCGTGGCTGTCAGCAGGGGTGTCGATCCCAAGACCTTGTTCCTCTCTCGAGCGGAGGCATTTGCCGATGCCGTCCATTTTAACTCCTAGGCGCTGCCGCAGGCCTCCGATTGACCTGCCTCAAGTCGGCCGTTCGTCCCGAGGACGCGCGGAGCTGTTGACGCAAATCAAGCGCTGCGTCCACGCTTTGCCTAGGATTTCTCACTTGAATATGAAGGACGAGTGGCGATGTTCGACAAAGCCGCCTTAGCCGATGAGCTGCAGGCGCTGAAGCGCGACATGTCGCGCATTCTCAGCATGACCGGCGAGGACATCCGCGAATCATCGAGGAGCCGCGCCGATGCCCTCGCCGACCAGGTCAAGGCCGCGCTGAACGGTCTCGGCGAAACCTTGGGTCAAGATGAAGAGCAACTCGTCAAGCTGATATCGGAGCGTCCGATCGCCTCGCTTGCCTCGGCGTTCGCGCTTGGCATCGTCGTCGGGCTGTTGCTGAGGAGACACTCGAGATGAATAGCGAGAACGTGATCAAGCATCTGCGCATGCTCTGGCGCACCGACCGGATCATCGCCGATATCAGGCTGCACCATCTGCTGGTCGGCCTCGGCCTGCGTGCCTTCGCGGCGCTGATCGCGGCATTCGGCCTGCTGATGCTGGAGCTTTCCGCCTATTTCGCCCTGGTTCAGATCTGGACCGCCATTTCGGCCGCCGCCATTCTCGGCGCGGTCAACTTTGCCATTGCCGGGCTGCTGTTTCTGATCGCCTCCCGGCCTCCATCGGGACGCGAGCTCGAACTCGCCAGCGAAATTCACGACGCGTCGATCGACGCGCTGCAAGTCGAGGCGCGCGCGCTGCAGTCCCAGGTTGCCGGGGTGGTCCATCATCCCTTGAACGGAATCCTGCCATTGCTGATCGTGCCACTGATCACCATCATCATGAACAGCCTGAAGAGACCGGCGAAACCGAACACTGCCGCGGCCGAACAAAATGTAGCCGAACCGAAATGATCACTTTACCTTGCGCGTGGACGCCACCAAACAAGGCCGGCACGCCGGACGCCGGCCGGGTCACCCTGGACTAAAGCACCAGCCGGACATTGCAGAGATCGTGCTCGGACGGATCCGCTTTGACCTCGAAGCCGAGGCCTCGGCACATTTCCAGCATGGTGGCGTTTTCGCGCAGCACATCGCCCGAGATCACCTTGAGGCCTTCGGACCTTGCATAGTCGATGATGTGCTGCATCAGCGCCCAGCCCAGCCCCCTGCCCTTGAGATCCGACCTGAGCAGGATCGCGTATTCGCCGCTCTCGTAGATCGAATCGGAGTGAATCCGGACCACGCCCACCAGCTCGTTGCTGGCTTCGTCGAACGCCACGAACGCCATCGCGCGTGCATAGTCGAGCTGCGTCAGGCGGGCGATGAAGTCATGGGAGAATTCCTTCATCGGCGCAAAGAAGCGCAGGCGCAGATCGTTCGGCGTGACGTGGCGCAGCAGTTCGTGGATCAGAGGTTCGTCCTCGGGGCGGATCGGCCGTACGAAGACCTGCCAATCGTCCTTGACCTTCAGATGCCGCTCCCACTGCGAGGGATAGGCCCGCACCGCGAAATTGGCCGGACCCGACCCCTTGAATTTCGCCGCCGCGTGCCCGACCGCGACGCGGGCGTCGACCGCCATCACGCCGGTTTCGTCGGCGAGCAGCGGATTGATGTCGAGATCGCGAAGCTCGGGAATATCGGCCGCCATCTGCGCTAGCTTCATCAGAACGATCGCGACCGCATCCGGCCTGACCGCGGGCACGTCGCGGTAGGCGCACAACAGCCGCGAGACGCGCGTGCGTTCGATGAGATCGCGCGCCAATTGCAGATCGAGCGGCGGCAGCGCCAGCGCCTTGTCGTTGATGATCTCGACGGCGATTCCGCCGCGGCCGAACACGATGACGGTCCCGAACGTCGGATCATCGGTGACGCCCAGGATCAGTTCGCGCGTCTTGGCTCGCACGACCATGGCCTGCACGATGACGCCGGATATTCGCGCCTGCGGCCGCGCCGCTTTGGCACGCGCCAGAATATTCGTGGCGGCAATGCGGACCGCTTCGGGGTTCGTCAGGTTCAGAACTACGCCGCCAACGTCCGATTTATGAATGATGTCGCGCGAGTTGATCTTGAGCACGACGGTGGCGCCTGTCGTGAACAGATGCGATGCGTAGCCCACGGCCTGCTCGACATCGGTGGCGGCAAACGTCGGCACCATCGCGATGTCATAGGCCTCCAGCAACCGCTTGACCTCGACCGGGTCGAGCCAGGCGCGGCCATCGGCAAGCACCGTGGCGACGATGTTCCTCGCCGCATCGAGATCCGGAGCAAACGCGCTCGGCATGGCCGGCGGCACCCGCATCAACGCCTGCACGACCTCGCGGTGACGCACCAGGTGCATGAAGCCGCGCACGGCATCGTCTTCCGTCGGATAATTCGGAATGCCGGCGCTGCTGAGCGTCTGGACCACATTCTGCTCCGCGCCGACCCAGACCGCCAAAACCGGCTTGGCCCCACGGCGGTGCTTTTCGTGGTACTTGTTCACCAG
>NZ_JBAURI010000621.1:0-13016 GCF_049581145.1 Bradyrhizobium sp. | reverse complement strand
GCTTGATACCGTTCCAGCTGGAATCAGTCTGGCCGCTGTCGCCCTCCTTCACCCTGCGGCATCGTCCATGTCGGTCTCGCCGCCGGCCACGCGCGCCAGAGTTCGATTGCGCAGACCGAATTCAGATCAAGCGATAAACGACACCATTTCAGCGCGACTTTCGGCTACTTCCCGCCTGCCGGCCGATCTACTAGGCTCCATCCAAGGCGGTCATAACAATAAAGTTCGCTCCGCCGGCACGGGGGAAGGCGCTTTGGACGGGGAACTGTCGGGCCCGCGCATCGAGGCCGTGCAAAGCGGCTCTGCAGGCAAGCACCGGGGCATGTTGGCCGGCGCCTGGGTCGCGCTGTTATTCGCGATCCTCGGTTTTCTGGTGATTTATCCGGTCTTCACGCTGTTGCTCGGGGCGCTCACCGATACCAACCCGGTGGTTGAGGGGCTCAGCCTGGTGCACCTGTCGATCGCCAATTTCCTCATTGTGCTGTCCAATCCGAACGTCGGGGAAGCCCTGTTCAACACCTTGGTCGCCTGTGCCGGCGGAACGCTGGTCGCAGTTGCGATCGGGCTGTTGTTCTCCTGGATCGTGGTGCGCACCAATACCCCGTTCAAGGGCCTGATCGCGGCCGCCAGCATGCTGCCGCTGTTCGCGCCGCCGCTCGTCGCCGGCGTGGCGTGGTCGATCCTGGGCTCGCCGAAGACCGGTCTGCTCAACACGCTCTTCAAGTCGGCCGGTCTGTCCTGGCACGTCGACCTCTACACATTGTCGGGGCTGGTGTTCGTGTTCGGCATCTACTACGCGCCCTATGTCTACATGTTCACCGCGTCTGCGCTGCGTAACATGGACCCGAGCCTGGAGGAGGCCGCTGAGATTTCCGGCGCCAGCGCGCTAGCGACGCTGTTCTCGGTGACATTTCCGCTGATCATGCCCGCGATCGTCTCCGGGATGCTGCTGTCCTTCATCGTGATGCTCGGCATCTACGGCGTTCCGGCGGTGCTTGGCGCGCCCAGCAACATCAACGTGCTGACGACCTACATCTTCAAGCTCACCAACTGGTCGCCGCCGCTCTACAATACCGCCGCCGCGGTCGCGATCATCCTGATGGTGGTCACCGGCCTGCTGGTGTTCCTGCAGCAGAAGGTGCTGAGCGGACGCAGCTACACCACGGTCGCCGGCAAGGCGTTCCGGCCGCGCAGCCTCGATCTCGGAGGATGGCGCTGGCTCACCTTCGCGCTCGGCCTGATCTATCTCCTGGTCGTCGTGATCCTGCCGACGCTGGCCTTGATCGTGGCTGCGTTCCGCAGGTTCATGTTCATCCGCGACACCGCGGCGCTGTTCGACATGCGGCAATATTCGCTGATGCATTTCTACAGCATTTTCGACAATCCGCTGACATTGAATTCGATGTATAACGCAGTCGAGGTCGGCATCATCACCGCGATCGCGGGCGGCGCGCTGGCCTTTGCGATCGGCTACACCATCCATCGCACCCGCCTGCCGGGCCGGCGCAGCATCGATCTGGTCGCGACCGTGCCGGTCGCGATCCCCGGCCTCGTGATCGGCGTTGCCTATCTCTGGGCCTGGATCGGCATTCCCGGCGGGCTCTACGGCACGATCTGGATTCTGGCGCTGGCGTTCATCGCGCGTTTCATGCCCGATACGGTGAAGGCGCTGTCGACGTCGTTCCTGCAGATCCATCGCGAGCTCGAGGAAGCGGCCTGGGTCTGCGGCAAGGGCACGCTTGCGACCATCGGCACGATCGTGCTGC
This sequence comes from Bradyrhizobium sp., assembly GCF_049581145.1. Taxonomy (GTDB): domain Bacteria; phylum Pseudomonadota; class Alphaproteobacteria; order Rhizobiales; family Xanthobacteraceae; genus Bradyrhizobium. Next base: position 11,250 of record NZ_JBAURI010000621.1, on the reverse strand, counting down.
CGCTGGCGCGGCCCGGCGTGGTGGCCTCGATGACGCTGTTGTTCGTGCTGGCGGTCCGCGAGCTGGGCTCCTCGCTGTTTCTCTACACCAGCAACACCATGGTGATGTCGGTGCTGCTGTTGGATTATTACGAAGGCGGCAATGTCGGCAAGACCGCCGCCTTCAGCCTGGTGCAGACGGTGCTGCTCGGCGTCCTCATCGGCGGTGCGAACTGGCTGTCGCGCGGCGCAGCGCAGGGCGGCGTCGTGCGCGGCATCAGATAAGCGATCAACGAACAGGAACTATTGGGACGGAGGATCGGTCATGATTGCCAAATTCGTTGCCAGGATTTTTGCTGCGGCCGGCGTCGCCATGCTCGGCGTCACCTTGACCCATGCGCCGGCGCAAGCCGAGGACAGCTTCGGTTCGCCCGAACTGATCGCGGCGGCGAAGGCCGAAGGCAAGCTCGTATTCTACACCGCGAATTTCGCCGAGGTCGAGCAGCAGGTGATCAAGCAATTCAACAAGCGCTTTCCGGAGATCAGAATCGAGATGGTGCGTGCCCCCGGCGGGCAACTGATCACGCGGGTGAAGACCGAGGCCGCGGCGGGCAAGCTGATCGCCGACGTGGTCGATCATTCCGACCGCGCGCTGATGCTGCCGCTCGCCGACCTGTTCCAGGATTATGCGCCGCCGAATGCGGCCGACTACAATCCGGACGCGCAGGTGTCGCCAAAGTTGTGGCCGCGGGCCACGCTGGTCTGGTCGATCGCCTACAATACCGAGCTGGTGAAGACGCCGCCCAAGACCTGGATGGATCTCACAAGGCCGGAATATGACAATCTGACCGGCGAGGTGTTCGCGGAATCCGGCGGCACCACCTGGACCCGGATCATGTTCGAGCGCCAGGTGCTGGGCGAGGACTACTGGGCGAAGCAGGCCGCGACCCACCCGGTGCTCTATCCGTCGGGGGCGCCGATGTCGGACGCGCTGGTGCGTGGCGAGGTCGCGATGGGGCCGCTGCTCTACAACGCGATTTATCCGAAACAGAAGGAAGGCGCGCCGATCCAGATCTTCTTTCCGCCGGAGGGCGCGCCGGTCAATCCCTATGCCACCGGAATCCCGAAGACCGCAGCCCATCCCAATGCGGCAAAACTGTTTTTGAACTGGTGCCTGTCGAAGGAAGGGCAGACCTTCATGATCAAGGAGCTCGGCAACCTCACTTCGCTCAAGGTGGCGCCGGTCTATCCCGAAGGTTTCGATCCCAAGGTGGTCAAGGTGTGGTACCCGAATTTCGATCAATATGTGAAGCTGCACGAATCCTGGGTTGCGGACTGGGACAAGATCTACGGCTATCGGCAGTGACCGGCGTGTCGATGGATCCGGTGACGTCATGACAGCGACGCTCGAGGCCACCGACCTGCGCAAGCAGTTCGCGATCGGCCGTCCCGCAATCGACGGCGTCAGCTTCGCCGTGCCGGCCGGCGAGATCGTGGTGCTGCTGGGCCCGTCGGGCTGCGGCAAGACCACGACCTTGCGCTGCGTCGCGGGGCTCGAGCATCCGACCGGCGGCGAGATTGCAATCGGCGGCAAGGTGGTGTCGCAGCCCGAGCGTGGCATCCTGGTGCCGCCGCGCGCGCGCGACCTCGGCATGGTATTCCAATCCTATGCGGTGTGGCCGCACATGACGGTCCGGCAGAACGTGGTCTATCCGCTCAAGCACCGCAAGATCTCGCGCACGGACGCCAGCAAGAAGGTCGATGAGGTCTTGGCGCTGGTCGGCCTGTCCGAATATGCCGACCGCTCGGTGGTGGCGTTGTCGGGTGGCCAGATGCAGCGCGTGGCGCTGGCGCGCAGCATGGTCTATCGGCCGCAGCTGTTGCTGCTCGACGAACCCTTGTCGAACCTCGACGCCAAATTGCGGCTGCGGCTGCGCGATGATCTGCGCGTGATCCTGAAGCAGACCGGCATGACCGCGCTCTACGTCACCCATGACCAGGCCGAAGCGGTCGTGCTCGGCGATCGCATCGGAGTGATGCGCGACGGCAAGCTGTTGCAGATCGGCTCGCCTGACGAGATCTATAACCGGCCGGCCGATCTGTTCGTCGCCAATTTCACCGGTGCCACCAATGAGCTCGCCGGCACGCTCATCGCGCGTAACGGACAATTCGGCACGGTCGATTTCGGCGGCGGCCGGTGTGGGGAGGCAGCACTGCTGCAGCAGCTCAATCCCGGCGACAAGGTGCGGATCGCGCTGCGGCCGGAAAACATCGCAATCGGCCGGCAGGACGGCGCCAACTCCTACACCGCCGGTATCGTCGATCGCCGCTATCAGGGCACGCAGACCGTTTACGACATCGACTTGTTCGGCCACCGGCTGGAAGCGCTCGAGCTCGGCACCGCCGCGCGCCATGCCATCGGCGTCGAAACGCCCGTCTGCCTGCCGCGCGAGGCCTGCTGGGCCTATCGCGACCAGGGACCGCTGTCCTACGATTAGGCGCGATGGCTCTTAAGCTTCCCGTAAGCGTGCCGCCTCTTCAAGATAACCGTCAGCCAAAGCCTCGAATTGATCGCCGAGACGTTCGGTGTCGCCAACTGGAACACGCTCGCGGCCGCGATCCACTCGGCTGCATTCGACCGACGCAAGAGTGTGCTTCCGTTGCCGCCTCCGGGCGACGAGGGCGGTCCGACAGTTCGGTTTTCTCCCGAACTCCAGGCGACGCTGCACCGGGCTTTCGGCTTCGCGCGGCGGCGAATGCATGAATACACGACCCTCGAGCATCTCCTGCTTGCCCTGATCGAGGACGCCGATGCGTCCGGCGCGATGAAGGCCTGCAACGTCGATCTTGCCACTCTTAATGATGCCGTCGCCGGTGATCTTGATATCGAATTGAAGGAGCTCGTGACCGCGGATGGCGAGGCGACCGGACCGACCGCGGCCTTCCAACGCGTCGTGCAGCGCGCGGTGGTTCACGTCAGGGCATCGGGAGGCCAGACCGTGACGGGCGTGCAACTCGTGCTGGCGATCTTCGCGGAGCGCGAAAGTCCCGCCGTGCACTTTCTCATTGAGCAAGCCCTGACCCGCCAGGACGTCGCGCATGTTCTGGCGCACGGCATCGGCAAGGGAGGCGTTTGATCGGTCGATGATCCCATGCGCGGGCGCGCCCCGGCCGCGGCCAAAACCGACATGGATTCACCGCAGCTATCCCGTCTATTACACCGTCGACCGGCGACGAAGTCGTGATACTCAATGTCAAGCACCCGGAGCGCCGGCGCGAGCACCAAGATGGCTGGTCCGGCGTCACCACAAGCAGGACGCGAGCATGACCCAAGCGGGCGGTAGCGAAGCACCTAAGGACGCATCAAGTTCGGTCATGGCGCAGCACGAGGCCATGCTGCAGGCGCTGCCGTTCGCTGATACCGCCGATTTCGACGATGCCGCGCGCGGCTTCATCGGCAGCATCGACCACGCGACGATCAGCTCCGCGCAGGGCAGGGTGGTCTGGAGTCTGGAACCCTATGGCTTCCTCGCCGACACTGAGGCGCCGGCGACGGTGAATCCGAGCCTGTGGCGGCAATCGCGCCTCAACATGCAGCATGGTCTGTTCGAGGTGGTGCCTGGCGTCTACCAGGTGCGCGGGCTCGACATCGCCAACATGACCTTGATCGAGGGCGAGCGCGGCGTGATCGTGGTGGATACGCTGACCTCTATCGAGGGCGCCCGCGCCGCGATGGAGCTTTACGTCAGGCATCGCGGCCAGCGGCCGGTTGCAGCCGTGATCTTCACCCATACCCACACCGATCATTGGGGCGGCGCGCGCGGCGTGCTGGACGAGGATGCGCTCGCCGGTGGCCGGGTGCCGATCATCGCGCCGAACCTGTTCATGGAGCACGCGGTCTCCGAAAACATCATCGCAGGCCCGGCGATGCTGCGTCGCGCGCAATACCAGTTCGGTCCGTTTCTCGCCAAGGGCGCGCGCGGACAGGTCGATTGCGGGCTCGGCAAATCGATGGCAGCGGGCTCGGTCGCGCTGCTGCGCCCCACCGATCTGATCATGGCGACGGGCGACAGACGCGTGATCGACGGCGTCGCCTTCGAATTCCAGATGGCGCCGAACAGCGAAGCGCCGGCCGAGATGCACTTCTACATCCCGCGCTTTGGGTTGTTGAACCTCGCGGAAAACTGCACGCATAATTTCCACAATCTGCTGCCGTTCCGCGGCGCCGATGTGCGCGACGCGCTGGCCTGGTCGAAATATCTGGGCGAGGCGCTGCAACTCTGGGGCGGCAAGGCCGACGCGATGTGCGGCCAGCACCATTGGCCGGTGTGGGGCCGTGAGCGCATCGACACCATGATCCGCCAGCAGCGCGATCTCTACAAATTCGCGCACGACCAGACCATCCGCCTGATGAATCACGGGCTCACAGCGACCGAGATCGCCGAAACCATCCGCCTGCCGAAAAGCCTCGAAGGCGCCTGGCATGCGCGCGGCTATTACGGCCATATCCGGCATAATGTGAAGGCGATCTACCAGAAATATCTCGGCTGGTACGATGCCAACCCGGTCAATCTCGATCCGCTGCCGCCGGTCGAGGCCGGTCGGAAATATGTCGAGTACATGGGGGGCTCCGAGGCGATCCTCGCGCGCGCGAAAACCGATTTTGCCAAGGGCGAATTGCGCTTCGTAGCGCAGGCGTTGAGCCATCTGGTGTTCGCCGAGCCGGACAACCAGGCCGCCCGTGAGCTGCTCGCCGATACGCTCGAGCAGCTCGGCTACGCCGCGGAAAGCGCCACCTGGCGCAACGCCTATCTGTTCGGTGCCCAGGAGCTGCGGCAGGGCATGCCGAAGGCGCCGCCGCGGCCTTCGATGCCGCGCGAGACGCTGGCCGCGCTGCGCACCGAGCAGTTGTGGGACGTGCTCGGCGTCCGCCTCAACGGGCCGAAGGCAGAGGGCAAGCACATCGTGCTGAACTGGAGTTTTACCGACACTCAGGAAAGTTTTGTGCTGACGCTGGAGAATTGCGCGCTGACCTCGATCGCAGGCGTGCAGGCGCCCGACGCCGACGCGAGTTTCACGCTCGCGCGTGGCACGCTGGACGAGGTGATCGCCAAGCAGACGTCTTTTCCGCAAGCCGTCGTCGCCGGCAGGATCAAGGCGTCCGGCAATCCGGTGAGGCTCGCCGAATTGATGGAGCTGATGGACGAGTTTCCCCGAATGTTCGAGATCGTCGAGCCGAAGCGGACGGCGGTGACCTAGCGCCGTCATTCGCATTGCCGCCCAGGCCGCGCGACGCGCGGTCGGGTGAGAATGTCGTCCAGTACTTTTCATTGCTGCGCCGGGGATTGCGTCGCCGCGCTCGCGATGACGATCTGGGTGATGTTGCCTTTTGCGGTTTGATCGGCCGTCATTGCGAACGCGGCGAAGCAATCCATCCAACCGCGGAAGACGGCCGAGATCGCGTGGTCGCGGCGCTCGCCGGCGGCCGCGCCCGCGCCAAAAGGATAAACTTCGAGGCAATGCCCTAACGCCAATTTTACGAAATCGCGCTCCATTGGATGACCTGTCTTGATGATGTCAGGCAGAAAGCCGTTCAGTCCAGCAACGGATACGCATGATGACGATCGACAAGCCGAGGACAAAGGTCCAGCGCGAACCGCGCCGGGACATGCACAAGAAGACGGCCTGGATCACCGTCGATGACGGCGCGACGCCGCGCGAATGCGTCGTGCTCGACGTCTCGCCGGGCGGCGCCAAGATCGTGACGGATGACACGATCGATGGCGGCGGCCTGCTCGGATTGCAGCTCGTGGCCACTCATCCGAAGCGCCAGCCCTGCGAGGTCGTCTGGCGTCAGGGCAACACATACGGCATCAAATTCCTGCCCTGATGATTCCTGCCCTGATATTGCGATTGACCTGACCTCTCTCTTCTGGATCGTTCTCGCAAAGTCGAACGGCCGCGGCTACAGCGCTTCGCTGCAGCGCGCGGCCTTGCGGCCGCCCCGATTGATGCAGCGCACCAGACGAATTCGCCGGCGCGCCAATTGCCATTTGGTCCCGCTGGGAGGATGCTTCGCATTTGGCGGGCAACTCTGGGTACAATGGAGGGCAGCGTGAGCAAGACCGGTCTCGACCATCGCCACCGTGACAAGGACGGCGAAATCAGCCACAAGCACGGCAATACCCTGGTGCGCACGCTACGCAAGATCTATGGAGCGGGCTTTGCAGCCGGTTATCCCGAAACCGAGAAGCTGAGCGAGGTCCTGCATCAGCTTAACGAGACATCGCTGAGCCAGCTGCGCCGCGATCACGAGACGGGCCATCTGGAGCACAAGATCGCCAAGGCCTCGAAGTAGCCCGCCGGACCGATCCGTCGAAGCCCAAGCTGCCGTCCTTAGACGATGGGATATGGCTGACGCCCTGGCGTCCGCTCCGACGCGCCGCTCCAATCCGGATGGTCGATCAGCTCTTGCTCTTCTTGACCGGCTTCTTGACCGCCGTTTTGGCGGGGGCCTCTTGTGCCGCGTTCCGGATCGACCGCGCGTAACTGTCCGCGGCGTTGTCGGCCGCAAGCTGCAGCCGCTTGGCCGCGGCAGCGCCCTGCATCATGGTGTTTCGGGCGACCTGCTTGTAGCGCTCCTTGGTCGCGCTGTCCTTGGTCTTGGCGGCAAGACTGGCATAGCGATCCCGGCGGCGTTTCGCGGCAGCCATGATGTCCTTGGTCTGCTGCTTCGCAAGCTGTCGAATCACGACATCCAGATCGGCGTCCGCCATCGTCCAGGTCCTCAAATGCCATTGCACGAATCTTGTCACGCAGTATTCAATTTCGGCGGGCTTTGCAATTACGCGGCGGGCAGGCGAGGCGCGTAAGGGGGCAAAGGCGCTCTGGCGCCGTGCCCACCATTCATCCGAATCATGATCGCGAATGGTGGGCGACGTTTTTGCTTTTCCCCACCCGTCTTCGCTTCAGCAAGACGACGCGCGGCCATGACGGGGTGAGACGTGTCCGCTCAAATCCCCAGATATGCCGTCTGCACCTGCTTGTTGCCGGCGAGTTCTGCGCTGCTGCCGTGCATGATGACATTGCCGCTTTCGAGCACGTAGGCGCGCGAGACCAGCGACAGGGCGCGGCTGACGTTCTGTTCGACCAGCAGGATCGCGGTGCCCATCCTGTGGATTTCGCCGATCTTCTCGAAGGTGACGTCGGTCATCACGGGGGCGAGCCCGAGCGACGGCTCGTCGAGCATCAGGAGTCGGGGCTTGAGCATCAGGCCGCGGCCGACCGCGAGCATCTGCTGTTCGCCGCCGCTCATGGTGCCGGCGAGCTGGCGCCTGCGTTCGGCCAGCCGGGGAAATATCTCGTAGACCAGTTCCATGGTGCGGGCGCGCTCCGCCTTCGCCTTCGGCACATAGGCGCCGATCTCGAGATTCTCCTGCACGCTCATCTCGGGGAAGACCTGGCGCCCCTCCGGCACATGCGCGATGCCCAGTTCCGGTCTCCGGTGGGGTGGCAGCGCGGCGACATCGATGCCGTCGAAGCTGATCGATCCCGCCGACAGGCCCACGAGGCCCGAGATCGCGCGCAGCGTGGTGCTCTTGCCGGCACCATTGGCGCCCAGCAGTCCCACCGCCTCGCCGGCGCCGATCCTGATCGAGACGTTGGCGATCGCCGGCACCGAGCCGTAACGGGCACTGACGCCATTGAGCTCAAGCATGCGCGCCTCCGGCCGGCAGGTGCAGGTAGCCGGAGCCGAGATAGGCGCGGATCACTTCGGGATTGTCCATGACCTCCTTCGGCGCGCCTTCCGCGATCTTCTGGCCATGATCGAGCACCACGATGTGGCGCGCCACCGCCATGATGGCGCGCATCACATGCTCGACGATCACGATGGTCAGCCCGGCCTGCGCCAGCTTGCCGACCAGCGCCACCGCCTGATCGATCTCGGACGGGTTGAGCCCCGCCATCACCTCGTCGAGCAGCAGGATTTTCGGCTTGGTCGCGAGCGCGCGGGCCATCTCCAGCCGTCGCTGGTCGATCGTGGTCAAGTCCTTCGCCGCGGTCTGCTCTCGCGCCGAGAGGCCGACGAACGCGATCGCGTCGCGCGCCTTGTCGCGCGCGGCCGCGAGATGCCTGTCGCGTAAAAATGCGCCGGTCATGACATTGTCGAGCACGGTCATGGCGCCAAAGGGTTTGGCGACCTGGAAGGTGCGGGCCAGCCCGAGCCTGCAGACCTCGTGCGGCCGAAGGCCCGCGATGTCGCGTCCGAACGCCTGCACCGAACCGGAATCGGCGCGATGAAAGCCGGTGATCAGGTGAAAGCTCGTGGTCTTGCCGGCGCCGTTGGGGCCAATCAGCGCCATGGTCTCGTTTTCCCTGACGGTGAAGCTGACATCCTGCACCGCGCGCAGGCCGCCGAAACGCTTGCTCAGACCCTTGATGACGAGTGCGTCTGCCATGATTGCCTTACGCCCGCGCCGGCTGGCGATTGAGGTAGCGCCGATAGGCGTCGGTTGCGAGGCCGATCAGTCCGGTCGGCCGCCACAGGATGATCGCCATCAGGATCAGGCTGTAGACCGTGAGCTGCACGCCGCCGGTGCTGCCGCCGAGCCAGCTCTGCAGCAGCGCGGAGGTGGATTCCAGCAGAACCGTGCCGATCACCGGGCCCCACAGCGTGCCGATGCCGCCGACGATCGACACCAGCGCGGCCTCGATCGAGATGTTGAAGTTGAACGCGGTCGCCGGATCGATGAAGTAGATGTACTGGACATAGAAGGTGCCGGCGAGCGCGGTGAGGAATGCGCTGATCATGTAGATGTCGCGCTTGATGCGCGGCGCGTTGACCCCGATCGCTTCGGCGGCGTCCTGGTCCTCGCCGATCGCGACCAGGTAATAGCCCATCCACGAGCGTTCGATTCCAGCGGTGATGACGAGCCCGACCGCGAGCAGGCCGAGCACCACGTAGTAATAGGACGCCTTGGTCTCGAACTGCAGCATCAACGGCGCGCTGCCGAGGTTGGGGATGGTGGTGCCCTCGGCGCCCCAGGCCAGATCGCGGAATTTCAGGAAGATCAGCATCAGCGCCTGCGCGGTCGCGATGGTGGCGATGGTGAAATAGGGGCCGCGCAGCCGGAAGCAGAGCCAGCCGATCGGCAGGCTGGCCAGCATGGCGACGATGCCGCCGGCGACCATGCCGATCCAGGGCGAGATGCCGAAATCGACCTGCATGATGGTGGACGTATAGGCGCCGAGGCCGAAATAGGCGGCGTGGCCGAGCGAGAGCTGCTTGGCGTAGCCGCCCATCAAGTTCCAGGCGACGCCGATGAAGGAGAACAAGAGGATGCGAATGAAGATGTCGAGCGCGAACGAACTGGTCACGACCTGCGGCAGGACCAGCAGCACCGCGGCGAGGACCATGAGCGCGACAAGCTTCCATCTGCCTGACCGCGCCACTAGCGGACCCTCCCGCCGCCGAGGCCGGTCGGCTTGAACGCGAGCGTCAGCAGCAGCATGGCGAACACCACGATCTGGCCGGAATCCGCGCCGACGAACTGGATGCCGAGCGATTCGGCGACCCCCATCATCAGGCTCGCGATCAGCGCACCGATCACGTTGCCGAGCGTGCCGAGCACGACGGCGACAAAGGCCATCAGCACGAACACCTGTCCGACGAACGGATAGGCCGAATAGAACGGCATCAGGAGCGAGCCCGCGGCTCCGGCCAGCGCCAGCGCAGCGCCAAAGGCGACCGCGAACACTCGATTGGGATTGATCCCCATCAAGGTCGCGACGTCGCGGTTCTGGGCTGCGGCGCGCATCGCCTTGCCGAGATCGGTGGTGTGCAGGAAGGTCCAGAGCGCTCCGCTCAGGATCATCGCCACCACGAAGGCGATCAGCTTGGCCTCAGGGACATAGAGGCCGCCGAAATGAAACGCTTCATCCGAATAGGATGTGTGCACGGTGCGGTAGTTGGCGCTGAACAGCATCAGCGCGAGATTGAGCAGCAGCAGCGACAGCGCAAAGGTCAGGAAGATCTGCGGCATGTCGTTCGGCCCCAGCACCCGGCGGATCAGGAAGTGCTGGATCAGGACGCCGATCACGAACAGAACCGGCATCGAGATCAACAGCGACAGGATCGGGTCGATGCCGAACTGGGTGGCGAGATAGTACGAGATGTACATCCCGATCATCACGAACTCGCCCTGGGCGAAATTGACGATCTTGACGACGCCGAAGATCAGCGTCACGCCGATGCTGACGAGGGCGTAAATGCCGCCGATCAGCAGGCCGTTGATGACGGCCTGGGCCACTGTTTCCAGCATCTGGCGCGATCCGCCCGCTCAAATCTTCAAAAGCGGGGCGCGGGCGTCTTCCTTGGGGAAGACGCTGACGAGATCGCCGTTCTGCCACTGCACGCCGACCGGCCGGCCGTAGATGTTCTTGCCGTCCGGGCCGAACTTCACCTTGCCCCCGGGCGCCATCGCCGCATAGCCCGAGGAGACGTCGAGCGTCGACAGCGCCGCGCGCACCTTCTGCGGATCGGCCGAGGCCGCGCGCTCCAGCGCGTCCGCAAGCATGAAGGTCTGGGCGACCAGGCCGCCGGCATATTCGAAGGCGAACTCGCCGGTGCGTTTCTTGTATTCGGCATTCACCTTCTGCGCATCGTCGTTGATGTCGTGGTTCCAGTGCGCGACGCCCTGCAAGCCGTCGGCCAGCTTGCCGACATTCTTGTAGAAATCCGGAATGACGAAGCCGCCCGAGCCGCCATTGATCGCGATGTTGAGGCCGACCTGCTTGACGGTCCGCGCGATCAGGATCAGGTCGTTGAGGTAGGAGAGCGCGAACAACGTGTTGGCGCCGGAGGCCTTGACCTTGTTGATCAGCGGGCTCGCATCGGTGAAGCCGGCCGAGTAGGGCTCGAACATCACGATCTCGACGCCTTCGCCCGGCGCCAGCTCCTTCAGCCCGTTCGAGGTCGAGGTCCCGAACGCGGTGTTCTCGAAGATCACCGCGACTTTCGGCTGGTCGCTGACGAGCTTTGCCATCTGCAACTGCGCCTTGGCGAACTGCGAGGCGCGCGCGAACGGGGTGAAGGTGCAGGTCCGTCCCTTGTTGAGCTGGTCGGAACTCGAGCCGGTGATCAGCGGCACCTTGGCGCGTTCGCAGACTTCGCTCGCGATCAGGGTCAGGGCGCTGGCATAGCAACCATGGATCGCCGACAGTTTGTTGCCGGTGATCAGCCGGTCGGTCTCGGTGCGCGTCACCGTGGTAT
>NZ_JBAURI010000620.1:0-5668 GCF_049581145.1 Bradyrhizobium sp. | reverse complement strand
GGGGTGGGGGGTGGGGGGTGCTTCCGCATATTCGATGCTCATATGAGAGAGCGATTTTGCGGAGCCACCCCCCGCCCCCGACCCCTCCCCACCGCTACGCGGGAGGAGGGAAGAAACGCGGGGCCATACGACGACTTTCATGGAATCGCACTTCACTCCGCCAGTTGAAACCGCTCGAACCGGTGCAGCTCCTCCTCGATGCGGCGCTTGAGCTCCCGGCGCGCATCGCCCTTCGCGGCTTTGCCGCCGCCGACCCAATTCCATTTCTGCAGCAGCAACTTTCTGTTCGCGCGGTCGGTCTTCAGGTCGAGCGCCGCGACGATGTCGCAGCCGACCAGCACCGGCAGTGCAAAATAGCCGAGCTGACGCTTCTCCTTCGGCACATACGCCTCGAAACGGTGCTCGTAATCGAAGAACAAATGCGTGCGCTTGCGCTGGATGACCAGGGGATCGAACGGGGACAGGATGTGCACCAGGTCGAGCGAGTCCTCGCCCGAGGATTCAAGTGTCTCCGGCGCCGCCCAGTGCTCCTGTTTGCCGGCGCCTTCGAGCGCGACCGGCAGCAATTCCCCCCGTCGCACCCGTGCCTCGATCAGGCGCCGGACCGCGGGCTTGCTCGGCGCGTCGAGATGACAGATCGAATCCAGGCTGACGACGCCCTGCGAACGCAAGCCGCGGTCGAGCAGATAGGCCGTCGCCTCCGTGGCCGTGGCCGGCTTCGGCGGCTTGTCCCAGCCGAAGTGCCGCTCGATCAGCTCATAGGTCTTGAGCATGCCGTTGCGCTCCGAGATCGTCAGCGCGCCGGAATAGAAGGCAAGTTGCAGCGCGCGTTTCGACGGCTTGCGGCTGGCCCACAGATGCTCCTTTTCGGTGAGCACGTCGTCGTCGATGTCGCGGATGGTCAGCGCGCCTCCCTGCCGGATCAGCCGCATCACTTTCCTGGTGTCTTCAGGCTTCACCGAGGAGAACCATTTGTGGCCCTCGCGCCGGTGCAGCTTCATGGCGGGAAGGAAGAAGCGCAGATCCCTCGCTGCGACGTAGGACAAGGCGTGGGTCCAGTATTCGAACACGGTTTTGTCGATGCTCTGGGCCTGACGCAGATCAGCGCGCCGATAATTCGGGATGCGCGTATAGAGAATATGATGATGGCTGCGCTCGACGACATGGATGGTGTCGATCTGGACATAGCCGAGATGGGCGACCGCGTCCGCCACCGCTTTCGGACCCTCGCCGAACGGCGTCGCGGTGTCGAGCCGTTGGGCGCGCAGCCAGATCCGACGGGCGTCGGGCGTGGTGAGGGGATGAGATTTCGCGGCGGACATCGCCCGGCAATGTAGCCGGATTCGCGCGCCGCAAGGAGGGATCAACAAAAACCGCGCCGCCCCTTGCCGGACGGCGCGGCCAAACCTGCAAGATCTGCGACCGCGTTATTTCGAGGCCGTCATTTCCAAGCAGTCATTTCGAAGCCGTCATTTCGAAGCCGTCATGGCGGCCTTCTGCGCCTTCATATAGTGCATGCAGGCGCTCTTCATCTTGCCGTTGCTCATGTCCGTGTTGGCCATGGCCATTTCCTTGTTGGCTTCGTTTTGCATCGGGGTCATCGCTGCGGTGGACTTCGCCATGTTGTCTGCGGTGCAGGCCATCATGGCCGCCGAAGCGGGAGACAGAGCGAAAGCGGAAAGCATGGCTGCAGAGATCAATATTTTCATCTCAACCTCGTTTAAGAATGAACACCAGCGCTTTGCTGGCTAACGGGGCATTTTCCTCCCGGAAGGTTTCGGGAAAAAGACATTTTTGTGTGTATTCGCAAAAGGCGATCGCGTTCCAGGCCCTCGCCCCGCGCGGCGCGGATTGGAGCCGAACGCGTGATCCGCCAACGCACGCGGCGCAGAGGACGGATTGCGCCATCCGGCCGGACATGACCGATCATCCGGCGCGCTTCGCGCGCCCCTTGGCCCGGACCGGTCGGCTACTGCTTCGGTCGGTCGGGGACGCTGCCGGTTGCCATTTCGCCGGTGCAGGCGGCCTTGCCGCGCGCGGGGGCCTCGCACTTATACACGGTACCGGTCAGACGATCGACCAGCCAGGCGGTGTCCTCGGTCGGACCTTCGATGCCGATATAGCGCGTTCCGACCGCGTTGATCAGCGTCGAAAGCAGGATCGCTGCCGCGATCATGGCGGCGCCGATGATGATCGGCATAGAACTGATGGTCGCAGTCCGGTCAGGCATGCCGGTACGATACCCCTGGAACTCATTTGGTCGCTTGAGTGACGAAATCACGGCCTCTGCTTTGCTTTTTGGCTTTTCTTGTTTCTTGCCATGAGCTTTTAATGGCGCATCTGGTCGATTTGTTGTCAGCACCTCGACGCTCCCGCGATTGCTTCGCAAATGTGGCAACGGAAAACGGCAGCGCAGACGCCGCCTTTTTTTGACGATTCGCTTGCCGATTCCCTTGCCGATTCCCTTGCCGAATTCCCCTGCCGAATTCCTCGAGAGACTTCAGCGCCGGCCGAACAATCCACCCATCATGTGGCCGAACAGGCCGCCGGGTCCGCTGCGATAATAGTGCCGGCCGCCCCCACCATGGTGGGAATGATGCACGGCCTCCTCATCGCCCTCATCCGCCGAGGCCATCTGGGTCGAGACGATCTCCGACACCAGCGCCTTGTGCTGCCAGTCGTTGAGATAGCCGGTCTGCGGATAGCCGCGCGCGGCCTGCCAGCGCTTGATCACGGCGCGGGTTTCGTCGTCGAATTTGCCGTTCGCCCTGGTGTCGAAGCCAAGCCCGGTGAGGCGGCGCTGCACGTCGCGGCGCTGGTTCCTGGAAAGCCCAAGCTGATCCTCGGAGATCTGGTCGGCGTCGGCGCTGAAGGTCGCGGGATCGATGCCGGTGGTCAGGTTCCGCGTGGTCGTGGACGGCCCGTCCTGCAGCGCTGCGATGCGGGCAAGCGCCAGCGACTTGAACTGTCCGGCGGGATAGCTGGTCAGATAGGCGTTGAGCTCCTCGGGCTTGTTGGAATCCTTGACTGACCGCCAGAACTCGATCTCGATCTCGGAGGCCGGCGCTGTGGCAACGCTGGGCTCGGCCGATGTCGGACCGGCTTTGTCGGCAGGCGCCGCGGCCGGATTGAGATAGACCGAGCCGACCAGGTTGGTGTGGTCCCAGGGAAGCTGGTTCTTGTTGGTCTCCTCGTTGACCTCTGCGCGCACCTCGGTCATGGCCTGCTGGATTTCGACGCCGGGCTGGGTGATATGGGCGACCAGCGCGCGGGTGAAGGGGCTGTTGGTGCCGCTCTCGCCGTCGAGCGCGGTCTGCCCGGGACCGGTGGCGAAGGCGATCAAGGTGCCCTCGCCGGACTTCATGTCGGCCAGGCCGGAGTCGACCGCGATGCTGCGGGTCGCCCTGGCGGAGCGGATCTTGGCCGCGAATGGATTGTCGCGGCAGGCGTCGAGGAACACCAGCTTGACCTTGGCGTCCGCCAGTGTCTGGTCGAGCGTGAGGTCGACATTGATCGCGGCGCCGAGCTTGACGTCCATCTCGGATTTCAGATCGGCGTCGACCGGCAGCAGGTAGTTGGTGCCGTTCACGGCGATGCCGTGGCCGGCATAATAAAACACCGCAATATCGGCGCCTTCCGCCCGCCTGCCGAACTCGAGCAGCTTGTCCGTCATCTTGTCGCGCGTGAGGTTGGTGCCTTCGACGACGTCGAAGCCGACACTGCGCAGCACCTTCGCCATCGCCTGCGCGTCGACCACGGGATTGGGCAGCTGCGGCACATTGCGATAGGCGCCATTGCCGACCACGAAGGCGACGCGCTTGTCGGCAAACGCCGCATTGCCGCTGAAGAAGAATGCCGCGACTGAAATTGCTGCGATGAAGAAGCGCATGGTCCCGTTCTCCGCTCGATCCGCCGTGCCTGGCCGTTGATGCCGGACCCATCCGTTGCGCGCAATGTGGTCCCGGATCGGGATGCCGACTGTGACCTGAGTCACTCGGAGCAGCGGGCTGATCGAACCCGTTTCCGATTGGGAAAGACGCCGCCGGCCGGTGGCGGCGGCTGCTATCCGGTCGGCGTTTTTGCCCGCGTGACGTGCGTCACATTCGTCGATTTGAACCTGTCCTAGCTTCGCGCCATCAAAGCGCCATCAGGCATGTAACGACGAGGATGACGACCATGACGAGTTTCGCGAAGTTTTCGGGAATTCAGGCGATCACGATTTACGCCGCGCTGTCGATGACCACGGGCCTGGCGCTCGCCGCGGACAACACCGTCTCTGCCGATCAGATCGTCAATCAGCTGCGGCCGAAGCCGGTGACGCGCGGATTGTCGATCGGCACGCCGCAGATCGATCCGGCGGTGAAGGCCAGGGAGATCAGCTTCGTGCAGACGGTGCGCAACCGCAAGACGCGGTCGCTGTCGCTGGGCGAACGCGAAGAGATCGCGGAGATCGCATCGAGCAAGCCGAACATCGATCTCGAAATCCAGTTCGACTACAATTCGGCCGACATCGCCAAGACCTCGGCCGAGGCGGTCCAGGAGCTCGGCAAGGCGCTGTCCAATCCGAGCCTGAAGGGCTCGACCTTCGTGGTCGCCGGCCATACCGACGGTATCGGCGGCGAGGCCTTCAACCAGGATCTGTCCGAGCGCCGCGCCGAGACGATCAAGCACTATCTGGTCCAGAATTACGGCATCGCCGGCAGCGACCTGGTCTCGGTCGGTTATGGCAAGACCAAGCTGAAGGATGCCAACGACCCGGCAGATCCGATCAATCGCCGTGTTCAGGTCGTCAACCTGGATACCAAGAGCGCGTCGAAGTAAGGTCTTTGGTTCGACACCGCCTGCCGCCGCACGGACGGCGGCATCCGTCAGTCGCGTGAACCGCTTGGATCAGATCAGGCATTTGAAAAAGGACGATTGCAATGAAAATGCATTTCGCAGGTCTTTTCGTCGCGGCAGCGATTGTCGCCGCATCAGCGCCTGCAGGTCGCGCCCAGGAAGCCCCGACACCCGCTCCGGGCGCCAGCCCGGCCGCGCCGGAAGCAGCCCCGAGCACGCCACCGGTCAGTGTGCCGCGGCCCGCGATCGTGCCGAGGACCGCTGAACCGGCCGCAGCGTCGCCGGAAGCGTCGACCGAATCCGCGCCGCGTCATCATCGGCATTACGCGTATCATCATCGCTATCGCCGCTATGCCTATTGGGAGCCGTTCCCGGTCTACCTGCCGCACCTCTACCACAACCGCATCTACTGGAACCGCATCTCCTGGTTCAGCTTCTGACGCACTCGCGCCCCGTGCGGCCTCAGCGCTGGTCGAGCAGGTCCCTGATCTTTGCCGCGAGCATGGCCTGGGTCAGTGGCTTCTGGAGCATCGAGACGCCGGGATCGAGCCGGCCCTGATGCACGATCGCGTTGCGTGAATAGCCGGTCATGAATAGCACCTTGAGCTCGGGCTGCCGGCCCTGCAGCGCGCTGGCGAGTTCGCGGCCGTTCATCCCGGGCATCACGACGTCAGTCAGGAGCAGATCGATGCGGGACGGATCGGAATCGAGCAGTTTCAGCGCGGCCGCGCCGTCGGCAGCCTCGCGCACGCCGTACTTGAGGTCGCGCAACGTCTCGACAAGATAAGATCTCACGTCGGCTTCGTCCTCGACCACCAGAATGGTCTCG
>NZ_JBAURI010000619.1:0-20482 GCF_049581145.1 Bradyrhizobium sp. | reverse complement strand
GTTGCGCAATTCTCAGAGCCAGACCATACGGCTTGAAATGCACCCTTGCCGTGACATCGTAGACGCCGGGCCGCGTCGGTCTGAACTCGAGATCCTCGATCTCGGCTATGCCGATGCGCCGGAGCATGTGCCGCGTCTTCTCAAACCCCGATAAAGTTGCCTGTACTTTAGAGACGCAGGGATTGGTGATCGAAAACTCGATCTCCTCGGGAAGCTTCGGCGTGATGAAGATGCGAAGCAGATGTTCAGACGAACTGAGGGCTTGATTGTCTCTCAGCTGCTCCAAGGCGCGCAACGCATTCACCAACGGCTCCATCAGCGCAAAAATGAAGGAATATACCGCGTCCGACCCTCTCCTGAACGGAGGTATTTCTAGCAGAAACTTGTCGAATTGGCCATGGTCATCCTGGTCGGAGCCATTGTACGCCCTGCGGTCCCATTGCACGCTGGTGCTGGCGCAGATCACTTCGAATTTTTGCGGTTCACGATCCATATCGAGTGATGCACAGAGGGAGGCCACGACGCGATAGATGGTGTCTATATAGGCCCCGCAGATGCGACGCTCGTCCATCGTGTCGCCGGACGTCCATCGTCCAAGTCCATCTGGATCGAGCCAATCATTGAACTTCTCATACTCTTCCCGATCCAGCGCGCCGGCGAGGCGGCCGAAATGTCCCAGGCCAGAGACGAGGGAAAACAAGCCCATACAGCGATTGGCTTCGTAGAGCCGTCCCCGTATCTCGTCGTGCCGATCGTCGGCAACAAGGCGGTCGTAGTTGCGAATGAGGTTGCGCAACTTGGCCAGAGCGGTCGGCCAATTCGTCAGGTCTACGATGTTTTTGAGCGTATGGCCGATGCCCTCGTCCGCGCCGCGCTGCGACTCCTTCTGTTGCTGGACCTCATTCTCGGCTTCGCGGGCAGCGCTTTGAATCGCATCGCGAACTTCCTCCGATCTGATCCGCCTGAAATCAAAGACGATTGGATCCATTCCAGCCAGGATAGGCCTCTCATTCAGATAGAACGTTTCCTTGAAGGCCGATATCGGCCACTTGGTTCGCTCCGACGACAAGTACCACTGGTATGGGGACAGGGCAGCCATTCGGCTCATCAGCGAATTGAGCGCGTCAGCGTCAAAGCGCCCGGTGAATGACGCCTTCGTGTGTTCGGCTATCAAGCGCAAATACTCGCCCCGCGCCACATGGGCAATCGTGTCGAACAAGGTCGGCACGACCGCGCGGCACAAATAATAGGCCAATTCTCCGTAGTCCTCCTCTCGTCCGGAAAATACGACGAGTGCGACCAACCAGGGCGATCCGCCGAAGTGCAGGGGAACCGCCAATCCCTTGCATCCCGCGATCCACCCACTCGTCTCGCCAGGCGCTTCTTTGCCGGTCACGGTCAACTGGTCCAGATAATCCTTGAATCGCCGCATGCTTGTCGGAACGCCACGTTCGGCGTCGTCCCAGGGCCAGCGAATCCAATTGACCAGGCCTTTGCCGACAACGTCATCGAACCGCCAGACGCCGTCGGCGGATAGTTTGAGATATTGCGCACCGGCAGACTTCTTCTGGCTTGCCAAGGGATGGAGGTGCATGGAATAGGCGTCGCCTGGGGCGCGTCGATGAAAGAAGAACAGCCGTAAGCATCGATCGGTGCCGGTGACATCGTTCGGGAAGAAGCACAGGTCACTGGCAGACTGAATCTCGCTGTCGAGTCGTTCGAAGAATCTATCGAAGAAGAGTCTGCTCTCAGCCGAATCTTCAAAAGCGACGTCGCGTGGTTCTTCCATCGCTTCTTTCTTGACAAGTGCGTTGATCGCCTTGTTCATTCGATTGCCCAGTTCCACGACCCTGCCTTCCGCATATTCCTCCAGCGTATGCGCAATACGTGCCAGCAGGGATGTCGCTTCATCGAGCTGACCGTAGCACCCTGCCTCGTCCTGGCGACGTTCGCAGAGGACGCGCAGTTCGACTCCGCCGGGAAACTGGACCGCGTTTTGACCGCGGAGCATTCCCTTGCTGTTGCAGGATTCAAACGTCCGATGTTCGTCACTCGACGTCGCCTGGATTGCGAAGTGCTCCTCCAATGCGATCAGCAGAAAATCCAGGCTTCTGATGAAGAAGACCTGGTCGGATCGCTCGGTCAGGAAGTTGCTGTAGATGGCGTTGGCGACGCGCATGACATGTTTTGGGGCCATCTTGGCGCGCTGGACTCTTCCAACTCCTGTCGAACTATCAAGCGCCGGATCCTTGTTTTCCATCGGAGCAGCCCTCAGCGATTCCCTTGTTCATGGCTGGAAGTCTATTGCAACAAAATGCCGGCGACTGACCGGCAATGAACCGGCATGAAATCAATAACTTGGCGAAGGCGTCCCATTCATGATGCCGCAGTCGGGCCGCTGCAACCTTTGATAATGACCGACGCAGACGATGCTCCTGCCGACCTGAACAGCTGTGAGCGGAAGGCTCGGTCGGCTCGCTTCGCCTGACTTCACCGTTTGTCTTTGGCGGCTTGCAAGCAAGTCAATTGAGCAGACCGACTTCAGTCAGACCGTGGCAGGACAAGCGCGGTGCGCAGATTAGACTGTCCGCATTGATGACTGGAAGACAAGCAAAGCGGGGAGTCGAAGATGACCAATGCAAACCTCGTGCGTGCCGGCGCCGATGATCGACGCTTTCCGGGATTGAGCACCTGTCAATTGTCCGCGGTCGAGCGCCAGCAGCTGGCCGAGGGTCTCCGGCACTATCAGACATTCACCGATGACCGGTTTCCGGGTGACGTCGCCTGCCAGAGGCTGCTGGCCCGGATTGCCGCCGACAGACTGTTGCCGCAGGCCGCGCCGGGGCTCGGCCGCGTGATCGAGAGAGCGCGAACCGATCAGGTCGACTGCATCTATGTGACCGATTTGCCGACCGAGAAGTCGATTGCCGGGCTTCTCGCATTGACGCTGGGCAGCGCGCTCGGCTGGGTTTTCAACTATGCTTCACGGACCGGCGACGAACTTGTCATGGAGGTCTGCTCCGATCGAAGCGGCGTCGCGATTGATCGCGCGAAACTCGACTGGCACACCGAAGGCGGTTTCGTCTCGCGCGACCGTCGGGCCGAATGGATCTGTCTGTTCGGTCTCGACAACAGTCCTGGGACCTCAATGGCCTACGCACCGATCGCGGCGGTGGAGCAGACTCTCAGCGCGCGCTCGAGGGCCTGGCTTCACGGCAGGTCTGCGTGTTTTCACATGCCGAGGGATGCCGCACCATCCGCGAACGATGCCCGCGCCGTGCTGTCACGATCGCCGCTCGGCCAAATCGAGATCGTCTGGCCCAGCTACGCCGTTCACCCAGCCACGCCAGGCGATGCGATCGGCGTCGGCGCTTTGAGTGAGCTGTCGGCGGAGATCAATCGACAGTATTTTCGTGTATCTCTCGATCCGGGCTGTCTGCTGGCCTTCAACAATTGTCGGGGCGTGCACATGCATTCTCCGGCTGACACCGACGGCTATCATCGGTTCTACAAGAGCTATGCGCGGCATTCTCTGCGCGCATTGCAGCAGGCGACCGGACAGACGGGGCCGATATTTTCGCTGGCAGGCGCCTCGGCAGGCACGGAGTTCGCTGGCCGCCCGCGCCCGTCGCAGGGTGCGGGTGAGCCGCAACAGCCGGCGGTCGCTTGATGACATGACGTTGCACTGCATGATCTCCGGAAAGGCATCGGAGTACGAACAACAGCGCGGAAGGCAACCTGGATGAGATAGAGGATGCACCGATGAGCCTCCATCCGCATGAGCACGAAACGGCGCTTTACGCCATATACCTGACGCTCGCCGGGCAATATCATCCGGACATGTCCGGCGAGCCGCGAGAGGTCGCGGAGATCCGTCTGCGAAGGATCGAGGATGCCTATGAGGTGCTGCGCGACGCGCTGCGCAGCGTCGCACCCGAGGCCACCCCGCCGAGCAGGCATGGCCATCCGTCCCTGCGCCAAAGCCAAGCCGCGCTTTCGGAGCGGCGCCGAAAAGGAATATTCGATTCGGTGATCTTCGTCGTCGTTCTCGCAACCTTGGCGGCGGCGCTTTGCTATTGCATCATGGATTTCATCAACGGATAGCGACGGCACCGTGGCAGCTCTTGAACCCGATCGACCATCCGATCCCTATGCCGTAGCCGTCCGCCGCAAGCCACGGGCCTGATCTCGCAGGGCGGCCACAAGACGGGGATGGGCGCCCAGTGCACATCTGGCTCGACGGGGCACCAGAGCCTCGAAGTGGCAAGACGAGTGCTGGCGAAATCGGAAAGTTCGAGGAACGTGTTTTTTGAAATTGCTGCACGTCATTCACGCCGCGCGACTGCAGGCTCCCGCCTTCCCACCAGATTCCCCCACCTGCGCGGTTCTCGTAAGGTACTCGCCGTACTTGCGGACCGAGATTCCCTCGATGCCTTCCATCGCGGCGAGTTGAGAGGACAGGTTGCCGATCGATGCATCGTCGATCAGGAATTCCGATCTCGACAACCCGCCGCGGTCGAGAATGCCGATCGGAATGCCGCCGTTGCCGTGCGCGAAGTGCTCGCCGAAAAAGGTGAGAACGGGCTGGTGCTCTGCCTCCCAGGCGGTGAACTCCTCAAACGCCGCATTGCCCAACGTGCCAAAGCCGCCGTTCGCCACGTGGGTCTGAGAGTGAGGTGTCCCCGGATAGACCACATGCAGCTGCGGACTGACCACGATACGGCGACCGTAGTCGGCAGCAATCCGGCCAAGCCGGCTCAATTCCAAGAGCGTCGCTGTCCGCTGTGATTCGTCCTCGCCGGGAATGCCGAGCTGGAGATTGATTTCCAGACCAATACCCGCACTCAGAATCTGGGGCGCGACCTCGACACTCAGGCATTCCAGGTATTTCTCCGGTCGCTGGGTCTTGCCCAGGAACTGCAATTGCGCCGGGACCAGTGCCTCGACCCCGAGGAACACCTTGTCGCAATTGGCCTTGGCCATCGCTGCAAGCACGTCGCTGCGCCGCATCGATTCGACACGCGTCTGGCAATCCCAGTTGAAATCCATCTCCTTCTGCAATTGCGCGATCGCGGCGCAGAGCTCGAGCGTGCGTTTGGGCCGGTGGGCAAAAAAATTGTCCTCGATGGCAATTCGCTTGTATCCTCTCTGACCGACCAGATGACGCAGGTCCTCAATGACGGCGGGTACGCTCTTGGTCCTGATGGCGGAATTTCGGACCACGCAGAAATCACACTTCAGCGGGCAGCCGCGCGCGGACACATAGGTGACATGATCGAATTTTCCGGGCGGCGACGAAAGTTCACCGGGAAAGGTCGGAAATGGATCGAGCAGGTCGAGAATGGCGGGGTCCAGCGCCGGCGCATCTTCCGTTTTCACGATCCTGCCGCCATCGCGGAAACTCAGACTGGGCACCCGCTCCGGCTCGCCATGATGCCGAAGCAGGCTTGACAGCGCGATCTCGCCTTCGCCTCGGACGACGAAGTCAACAAAACGGTGCCGATCGAGGATGATTTCATCCTGAGCTGTCGCGTGCGGTCCGCCAAAAACGGTGATCACCCCGGACGAACATTGCTTGAACGCTTGCGCGGTCGACAGCATGCTTTGATAGCCCGCCGTCGTACCCGTGATCCCGGCGAATACCGTGCCGGACAAGCCTTGCAGGGCCGCCTGAACACATTTCGAGGTGTCCCCGGGCGCGACTTCCGCGAGATCCAGAAGCCTGACACTCGTATCCTCGTTGTGCAGCTTGATATAGTTTCCAAGTGCAATGAGTCCAGATGAAAATCCTTCCAGCAAGCCGAGTTGCGGCGGCATGACTAACAGTAGAGTATTCTTCATCGATCGCCCCCGATCGCCAAATCCAAACGCAAAATTTTTTGGATCGATGTCTTAAGGTGGCCTCAGCGTTCCTGCTGCGGCGATTGAACTGGCATCGCGCGAGGGCAACCAAGGACTTGTTGTCGGCGGTTCGAGGCGCGCGTAGCAGTGGCGCCCGTGCGAGCCCCGATGCGGGCTCGCGGCCTGCATGGGCTGCCAACGTGTCGGCTGGGGAGCTGCTGCTTCGGGTAACGGCAAGCTAACCCACATGTGCCGGGGCCTCGCCGATCACGGTCAGGACAAGGCACCTGCTACACCGATTCGTCGCTCTCAAGAAGGGCGCACCCCAACGGCGTGGCGAGCCACCAGAAGCGACGATCGTTTTCATTTTGGCTTGAAGGGTGAGAGTTAGACGGAGCGTTTTGAGCAGCCGAAGTAAATAAACCTACGGAAGCGCTTCGGCAAGAGCGATGCGTGTTGATTGTATTCTGCGGGATTGCCGACTGACACGGCCTGACAGAGCCAGCGAGTGAGGACACAACTCCGAAGGTTATTCCCACAGATGGGCTTAGCGCAACGGGTGGCCCGTGGTCGCCAGCCTGCTCGGAGCGTCAGCTGCCGATCCCGGGCGCCTGGTCGCGGGAGTTCGCGAACTTTGATACGTTCGAGCGACCTGTTCGAATGTCCGCTGGCCGGGTGCACGGACCTCGGTACCTGCGGCGCGCAAGCGACAACGATTCCTGATCAGACAGCTCTTTCAACCAAGAGCTGAGGCAGATTTCAGGATCCGGTTCAACAATGTCAGTGCGGTCGCCAGGTCGTTCCCCTTCATCGAGCTCAGAAGATGCGCAAGGACAATCAGCCGCGCGATCGATCCAAGAAACCTGAAGGCCATTTCAAGCGCCTTGTTCGAAATCCGGAAATTGACTTGCCTGTTGCTGAACTGCACCGCATTGTGTTCGTCTCGGTCATCCCGTGACGGCGGGCCATCTCGTCCTCTGACTCCCTTGGTCATCGCTGCACCTCCCGCCACAGACTAGACAGCGGCTCCTGGGCGGCCCGGCGCAGCCTGACACGCCCCTCCGCAAAAGCTCCGGAGAAACCCCGCCGGCGGCTTTTCGCCAAGCCTGCAATCGCTCTGCGTTGGCTGCCACTGCTGCCTTCGCGTTCGCCGATGCGGTCGGCCGCGTTCCGGGGTCCATGTGTGGGGAGCAATTCGGCCGGCGCGGTGCCGACGTGCGACCGCGTTCACGCCGCGCCCAGATCTGCGCGATCATGAAGCGATCGGCAGTTGGCGGGAAACAGCGAACATGGTGGGATGGGTCGAGCCCTTGCGACACCCGTCAATCCGCCCGCGCGGCGATGGCGACGCCGCCGCGCGATCATCTCGCGGCGATCGATGTGATGGAATTGGTTCGATCGCCTAATCGGTCACGATCTTGGCTACGCAGAGCAGCACGACGGATGCGAGGAAAAACAGGTCGATATAGGATTTGATCTCGCCGTCATGGCGCAGCAGGCTCACCTGCCCCACGATCGGCTTGCGCGCGGCGGCGGCGGTCGCATTGACGACCGAGGCCATTAGCCGGCGCGCCTCGATTTCGAGCAGCTCGATCCGACTGAAGAAGTAGAACGTGCGCAAGGCCGAGACGGACCGCATCGCGGTGTAGGACAGCACCACCATCGCGAACACGGCGCGATGCGAATACTGATCGATGTAGTTCAGACTGAGATAAACCATCGACAGGAACACGAAGTTCGACATGAAGCGGTAAATGAAGCTGAAGATTCTCATTCTGGCCCTCCCCCGGGGCGGATGACGCATGCGTCACGATGGCAAGGAATTACAAGGCCCGTTCACGATTTCCGCATGGCGAGGAAAGCCAGTCGCGGCCGACTGCCGAAGATCGCCGCGCGCCGCGCGCAATGTCGTCAGCAGCTCGATGTCCCAGCTCGATCTCCTGGCCGGCGTTCGCTTCGCATCATCTTGTCCCGCCTGCGATCTCGCCGTTGTCGGATCGACCGCTCCCTGTCTTAGGTCAGGCCCCTGACCCTGCCGTAAACATTGGGCGCCGTACAAATACGGGACGCAGTCACAGCGCCATGCGAGGCGGCCGGCGCGCTGCCGATCGCGGCGGCGAAAATCTCCCGTCCGTTTTCAGCGTTGCTATCGAAGCGCGCCGAACGTCAGGTACATGCGCGGCTGCTGTCTTCCGAGCCTGGCAAAACCCGGACCTGACGGTAACCGAAGGCTGCCGGCCCGCATGTTGCGGCGATATTCCACGGCAATCCACAAGGCGTAGCGGCTTCACGACCGCGCCGATTGGCGGAATCATGGGGCATGCCCAGCCTCAGCCGCCGCCGCGATCCCGATGCGCCCCAGGAGACCTGGCACGTCGCCTATGGCGACGTCCGGGTCGGTACGATCGCGATCCGCTCGGGCAATCCGGCCGACACCGATCCGTGGGGCTGGAGCTGCGGCTTTTACCCGGGATCCCACCCGCGTGAGCACAGCTCGGGAACCGCACCAGGCTTCGCTCAGGCGCGCGCCGCTTTCGAGGCGGCCTGGCAGGTGTTCTTTGCCAATCGCACCGAGGCCGACTTCGACGCATACCGCAAGGACCGCGCCGATACGGCGTGGAAATACGCGATGTGGGATTGCGGATGCAAGCTGCCGACGCAATGCGCGAACGGTCAGTCCAGATGTTTCTGCGGCGCGGCGATCGACATCAACGGCACCAGCCGGCATATCCATGCCGCCCACATGGAAGCCGGGTGACGTGCGTCGAAGACAGTTTTCTCTGACGCGTCCTGGCCAGGTCCGTCCATCCCTCGAGCTCGCTGCCATGCGGCTACGGTTCGGACTACGTTCCGGCGATGATGACGCGGGAGCCGGTTACGTGGTTACACGACGGGGGTCTTCAACCCCGTCGTGTAACGTAACCAACCCCGCACCTCATCCTCGAACGTATTGTTGGGAAACCATCCACCGCTCGCGGTCTAGCGGATGTATTCAAAAATAGGCTGAGCATAGCGACACAGCAATCAAGACCCTCGGTGTCATGCCGAGCCGCCGCACGGCATCCTCGGCTCCTCAAAACGAGAAGCAAGGCCATGTCTGATTCGATAGATGAACATGCGTCGGATGTCCGGTACGAGACGATGATCGCCCGGTATCGCGCCGGACTGGAGCGGCTGAACTACGTTCAGGAGACAATCAACGTTTATCTACGCTCGATCCCGGTTCGGCAGTGAGGAATCCGCTGTTGACGGCGCGTTATACTCATTCCGCGGTTTGAGTATAACTCAGGCTGGACAGCCTGCCCGTAACGATCTGGTCGCGCGCCCGCTTCAGCACCGGCCGCCAGGGCACGAGCGCGAAATCATGCGATCGCTCGATAGGAGCATGCCGTTCGCTAGGCTGCCTGGACCGTCGACAGGAACTTCTCGACTTCGGTCTTCAGGCTCGAGCTGACCTGCGAGACCATCTTCGCCGATGACAGCACCCGACCCGACGCCGAGCCCGTTTCACTGGCACCGCGACTGACGTCGTTCATGCCGGACGCCACGCGGGAGGATTGATCGGCGGCCGCCTGAACGTTGCGGGCGATTTCGCTGGTCGCCTCGAGGGAATCCGCCGAAGATGTCAAGGTGCCGATCAGGCCGCCCATGGCCGAATTGAATCCCCTGGTGATGGCATCGACGCGCTGCGCGCGAGCAAGCTTGTTGCTGTCTTCCATCCTGGCCGCATCGTCGGCGGCGCGCTTGGCCACGCGAGCCTCCTTGAAGACCTGAAGCGTCTTGGCCATCTCGCCGATTTCGTCGTGCCGTCCGGCGCCGGGAATGGCGACCGACAGGTCTCCAGATGAGAGCCTGCTCATCGCCGGCGTCGTGCTGTTGATCGAACCGGCGACCTGCCTCCTGACGTAAATCATCGCTCCGAAGGCCGTAGCCGCCATCAACAGGAATTTGGACATCGCCCGAGCGAACATTCGCGCGAGTCTGCCTACAGGCGGCGGAAATAGCCGGCGGCCGGGAAATCGCGAAATCCCGTATTTCAACGGGCAAAAACCCCCGTAATTTCAACAGGTAAGCCATGATCTTAAGGCGCCGCTAACCATAACCGCGACAACTCTCGCCTCATCTGCTTACGCGTCATGGGGGCTTCGATGCGAGTGCCGCGCAATGTTTTCGTCAAGTCGAAGGGCAGGAGCAGGACGTCGGCAGGCCCGGCGGCGCGGACAACGCCGCTCGCAGTGAAGTGCTGCTCCGCCGCTTCGATATTGATCCTCTCCTTCGCCGCCGGCCCGAAGACCTCGGCAGCCGCCGATCTGCCGCTGAAGGCGCCGCCGGCACAAGCGAGCTCGGCGTATGACTGGAGCGGCGCCTATATCGGCGGACATCTCGGCTATGTCTCGGGCAATTCGAACTGGAACGATGGTCCCGGCGTTGCGGGCTCGCTCGATCTGACGCAGCCGATCGACGTGTTTACCGAGGGCGGAAGCTTCTTTGCCGGCCTGCAGGCGGGTTACGACAAGATGCTGGCGAACCGCTTCGTCATCGGCGCCGTCGCGGACGTGTCGTTCCCGGCCTGGCCAAACATCGCCGGCGTCTCCGTCGGCGGCACGTCCAGCCTGGTCTCGCCGGCCGGTCCGGACAGCTATAGCGACGCCGTGCTGTCCTTCGGCACCGTCAGGGGACGGGTCGGTTATGCGCCGGGAAACTGGCTGGTTTATGCAACCGGCGGACTGGCCTGGAGCTATGACCAGCTCTCCCTCGCCAGCGCCAGCGAAACCCCGCAACGGATGCGGCTCGGATGGGCGGCTGGCGCCGGCGTCGAAGTACCTGTCGCCGATCACTGGACGGCGAACCTCGAATATCTCTACACCCAGTACGGCCAGACCAACGTCCTGTTCGCGAGTGTGGGCCAGCAGTTCACCTCGACATCCACCATGCAGGAGCTGCGCGCGGGTTTGAACTATCATTTCGGCGACAGCAGAATGCCGATTGCGGGCACGGCTGCATTGCCGTCATGGGCGGACTCGATCAGCCTGCACGGACAGGCGACGTTCGTCTGGCAGGGTCACCCGCCGATCAACTCACCTTACCAGGGACAGAACAGTCTGCTTGCGACCAGCGAGGGCGACGAGACCGCCGACGTCACGCTGTTTGCCGGTGCCAAGCTCTGGCGGGGCGCCGAGTTCTGGTTCAATCCGGAAATCGACCAGGGTTTCGGTTTCGCCAATACGCACGGCGCGGCGGGTTTTCCGAGCGGCGAGTCCTACAAGCTGGGCGCGGGCTATCCTTACGCGCGGGTCCAGCGCGCGTTCGTGCGCCAGACCATCGACCTCGGCGGCGAGACCGAAAAGGTCGATGAGGACATCAACCAGTTTGCCGGCTCGCACACCACCGACCGCCTGGTGCTGACGGTCGGACGTTTTGGCGTCAACGACATCTTCGACACCAACAAATACGCCAACAACCCGAAGACCGATTTTCTCAACTGGACGCTGATCAATACCGGCACGTTCGACTATGCCGGCGACGCCTGGGGCATGACCTATGGTGCCGCGGCCGAATGGTACGTCGGTCACTGGACCGTCCGTGCCGGCGTATTCGATCTGTCCGCCACGCCGGCCGGCGGCAACAGCCCGACGTCCTATGGCCTGGATCCCACCTTCAGCCAGTTAGAGGCGGTCGCGGAGCTCGAGCGCCGCTACGAATTGTGGGGCCAGCCGGGCACCATCAAGGTGACCGGCTTTCTCAACCGCGGCGAGGCTGGGCAATATTCCGACGCCACGGCGCTCGCCCAGGCGACCGGCCAGGCCGCCGACATCACTGCGGTCCGCGGCATGACCAACCGGCCCGGCGTCAGCGCCAACCTGGCGCAGCAGATCACCGACAGTCTCGGCGTATTCGCCCGCGTCGGCTGGGCAGACGGCAATGTCGAGCCATGGGACTTCACCGATGTCGACAGCACGGCGGCGGTGGGTTCGGCGATTTCGGGCAAGTTGTGGGGCAGGCCGGACGACACGATCGGCATTGCCGGCATCGTCAACGACATCTCCGCCGTCCATACCGCGTTCCTCAACGCGGGCGGCATCGGCATTCTCGTCGGCGACGGGCAATTGCCAAACCCCAGGCCGGAGCAGATTCTCGAGACCTATTACAGCTACGCCACATCGGCCGCGAGCCGCCTCAGCTTCGACTACCAGTTCATCGCAAATCCGGCCTATAATGGTGACCGCGGACCGGTCAATGTGGTTTCCGTCCGGCTGCACGGGCAGTTCTAGGCACTCCCAGGTCGGCAACGAAAGCCACCTCGCCGCTTTCGGCGGTCGGCATGACGTTGCAGCCCTGCTGCGACGGTCGATCGGCGGCGTCTGACATGCCGATATTGCGGACGATCCGACTGCCCTGCTGCATCATGGTCAGCCTCCTTGAAGCCTCGGCTTGGCGGCAAGGATTGCGACAAGGCTGCCGACGTTAAACTTAATCAGCAAGCTTAATCAGCGGCTTTCCTTGCGGCGCACCACCGCTGCGCTATCGTCATCCCACTGGTCACTGAAATTGGAGGTGATCTATGCGAGAAAAAACAACCAGGGACTTTGCCCAACGAGAGGCGGGACGGACTTTTCAGCGCGTCGGTAAGCGGAAGGCAACAACGGAATACGAAGAAGCACAGGAAGCCATCCGGAAAAATTACGAACGGTTGAAGGCCGAGCGCTTGGCTAGGGAAGCCGCGAAGTCGAAATAGAAGTAGCGGCAAAATGACAAAACCTTCGAGACCGACCAAGACTGAGCTGCACGCCATGCTGGCCGAGGCGGTCCGCAATACGCAGCCCCAGCCTGTTCGCGACGAGCAACCCGAGCCCGTCCGCGACGCGCGACCCGCGCCGAAACGCAAGACGAAACCCCGCAACACCCGGCCTGCGCCGAAACACAAGGCCAAGAACAAAACAGTTCGGCGCTAGCTGCAGCACAGGCAAAAGCCGCCAAGGTCACCCTCGACGG
This sequence comes from Bradyrhizobium sp., assembly GCF_049581145.1. Taxonomy (GTDB): domain Bacteria; phylum Pseudomonadota; class Alphaproteobacteria; order Rhizobiales; family Xanthobacteraceae; genus Bradyrhizobium. Next base: position 7,648 of record NZ_JBAURI010000619.1, on the reverse strand, counting down.
CTCTCACCGTTGCGTTGCGTTTGCATGGAGGTATGGCCGTAGCCAAAGCCGGGCCCTGCCGTGGGTGCCGCCCTGAAGATAAGGCGTCCAATGTGTCGGGACAACGATCCCCGATGCCCCTCTATGTCTGACTGCCGCTGACGTCGATCAAGCCAGCGCCGCTGTCCTAACCACGTAAATGCATGGGGGCCCGAACCTGCTGTCTGGCGCGCCCTTCCGCACGAAAACCCGCAATTTTCGATGGTGTGCAGACGGCCCCAGACGCGGCAAGGCGCGTTTCCCGGAGCGGGCCGGTCATTAAAGACAAGGTCGGGAGGGCCCTGAGAAAGCCCTCCCTCGTCTTGTCGATCGTTTCTTGTCGATCGTTGCTTGCCGATCGTTTCGCGCGGGAGTTGATCCCCACCCCTCCCCGCGCCGATCAGTTCTTGGTCCACTCTGTTTGACGCCACATGTCGCACAACCCCGGCGAGAAACCCGAAGAAACCCGGGGGTGGTCTATCCTTGCCCCAGTCCGGTCGCGGCGCCAACCATATCGTTAATTTAACCTTAACGACGCAAAGCCCCGGCCAATGGCGGCCGGCGACGGCCGCGGCATGGACGCTGCACAACCGATCCTGCACAACGTGTTCGGGGAATGCGTGTGCGTGAAAGCGGGACAAAGCTGTCCCGCGGACCGGCATGTGGGATGAGTATGCGTCATGAAACACCCGTCAAATCGCGAGTTTTTCGCCTATTGGGACGCCAGGCGCGGCGATGCCCGCGCCCCTGACCGCAGCGAGATCGAGCCCGGCGCGGTGCGCGAGCTGCTCGGCGACATTTTCGTGCTCTCGTATGACGTGTGTGCGGGCTATCCCTTCCGCGTCGCCGGCACCAGGGTCTGCGCCCTGTTCGGCTCCGACATGAAGGACAGGAGCTTTGCCGCGCTGTTCGCGCCGGAAAGCCGCGGCGAAATCCGCGACATCATCACCGTCGTCGCCGAGGAAACATTGCCCGCAATCGCCGGCCTCACCGCGACATCGCAGCACGGCGGGCCCGCCCATCTCGAACTGCTGCTGCTGCCGTTTCAGATTCGCGCGCACACGCCGATCAGCATGACCGGACTGCTTGCGCCGTTCGAAGGCAATCTGGGCCTGCTGCGCGATCTCAAGCTGACGTCGTGGCGCTATCTGCACCGGCCGGAGCGGATCATTCCGCGCGCCCTGCGCAAGCTCGCGATCGCGCGCGGCCTGATGGTCTATGAGGGCTTGCGGTAGGGCGCGGCTCGAGCGTCGATATCGCCGCCGGCATTTTGACGCCGATCAAAGACGGTCGCGGCGCGTTGGCGCTACCGCTTCGACATGCTGGATACGCCTCAAGCCCGCTACTCGCCATCGGCTCTCAGGGAGCTGTTGCGCCACGCGCCCGAGATCCTGCTGATGCCGGTGCCGCTGGCATTGCTGCAGCCGATGTTCTCCCGGATCGCCGCGCATGTGGCGCAGTCCCGTCCGGAACTGTTCGCCCGTCTCGGGCCGCATGCCGGCAAGCGGTTCCTGATCGACCCGATCGACCTGCCCTTCGTGCTGGTGCTGACGCCGCGAGAGGATGCCCCGGCGCTCGCCGCGCATCGCCGCCATGCGCGTCCGGCGCATGACGCCGGCATCGCCGGCCGTTTCTTCGACCTGCTCGACATGATCGACGGCTCGCTCGACGGCGACGCGCTGTTCTTCTCCCGCAAGCTCTGCGTCACCGGCGACACCGAGGCGGTGGTGGCGCTGCGCAACGCGCTGGACGATTTCGAAGGCAGCGCGCTCGATAGCGTGGTCGGCAGTTTCGGCGCCCTGGCGCCGCCGGCTGCGCTCGGCTTGTCACTGCTGCGGAAAATGCGCGGGAAAACCCTCTGATGATGGATATGATGACGGATGCTCGCCGCCCCGAGCTGGTCTGCCCGGCCGGAACGCCCGCCGCCCTGCGCACCGCGGTCGATGCCGGCGCCGACGCGGTCTATTGCGGCCTGCAGAACGCGACCAACGCGCGCAACTTTCCGGGCCTGAACTTCACGCCGGCCGAGCTCGAGCCATCGCTGGCCTATGCGCGCGCACGGAACGCAAAACTGCTGCTCGCGGTCAACACGTTTCCGCCGGCCGGCCGGTTCGAGATGTGGCGCACGGCGATCGACCTGGCCGCGGACCTCGGTGTCGACGCCGTCATCGTCGCCGACATGGGCGTCGCCGATTACGCCGCGCGCACCCATCCGGAGCTGCGGCTGCATCTGTCGGTGCAGGCCGGCGCCTCTTCGCCCGAAGCCATCCGGTTCTATTGCGAGGCCTTCGGCATCAAGCGCGTGGTGCTGCCGCGCATGCTCACCGTCGCCGAAATTGCCGGACTGCACAGCGAGATTCCATGCGAGATCGAAGCCTTCGTGTTCGGCAATATCGGCATGATGGCGGAAGGCCGTTGCAGCCTGACCAGCTACGTGACGGGGTCGTCGACCAACATGGACGGCATCTGCTCGCCCGCCGCCTGCGTGCACTATGAGGAAGACGCCGAGCACAATCTGACCACCCGGCTCGGCGACTACGTGATCGACCGTTTTGCGCGCGACGAGAACGCCGGATACACCACGATCTGCAAGGGGCGCTATCTGTGCGCGGCGCAGAGCGACGGTTACTATGCGTTCGAGGAGCCGGTCAGCCTCAATCTGTCGGCGCTGTTGCCCGACCTGATGCGCGCCGGCGTCACGGCGCTGAAGATCGAAGGCCGCCAGCGCAGCCGCGCCTATGTGAAATCGGTGGTATCCGCCTTCCGCGCGGCGGTCGACGACATCGCCGCCGGCCGCGAAGCCGCCTTCAAGAGCCTGCTGGCGCTGACCGAAGGCCGCCGGGAAACCGAGGGCGCCTTCCCCAGCAAGCGATGGAGGTAGCCGTGCAGCGGCAGATACAGGAACAGGCACAGGCGCGGGCAAGCGAACTGACGCTGGGACCGGTCCTGTTCAACTGGGAGCCGGAGCGCTGGCGCGATTTCTATTTCGGGATCGCCGACGAAGCGCCGGTCACGACGGTCTATCTCGGCGAGGCGATCTGTTTCAAGCGCGCTCCCTTGTTCAGGGATCATGTCGATGCCGTCGCCGAGCGGCTGGCTGCGGCCGGCAAGACCGTGGTGCGTTCGACATTGTCCGAGGTGATGTCGGCACAGGAGCGGTCTCTGGTTGCCGAGGTCTGCGCGGAGCCGGCGGTGATGGTGGAGGCCAATGACGGATCCGCGCTGTTGCATTTGCGCGGCCGGCCGCATCACGTCGGTCCGTTCATCAATGTCTATAATGAACGCACGATGGCGGTGTTGGCGCGCGGCGGCGCCTGCGCGATCTGCCTGCCGCCGGAAATGCCGGCCGAGGCCATCGCCGCGCTCTGCATCGAGGCGGCGACGCTCGGCGTCACCATCGAGACCCAGGTCTTCGGCCGGCTCTCGCTGGCCCTCTCCGCCCGCTGCTACCACGCCCGCGCCCATGACCGGAACAAGGACTCCTGCCAGTTCATCTGCAAGCAGGACCCGGACGGACTGACGCTGCGCACGCTCGAGGACCAGCCGTTCCTGGTGATCAATGGCATCCAGACCATGTCGTATGACTACCTCAACCTGATCGGCGAGCTTGCCGACCTGCAAAGGATCGGCGTCCGCCGCTTCCGGCTGTCGCCGCACAGCTGCGACATGGTGGCGGTGGCGGCGACCTTTCGCGACGTGCTCGACGAGCGCATCGACGCGGGCGAAGCCACGCAACGGCTTGACGCGCTCGGCATCGCGGCGCCGTTTTCCAACGGCTTCTATCACGGCAAGGCCGGTCACCTCTGGAATTGAGGTAGGGCGGGTTGGAGCGAAGCGTAAACTCGGAGCAAATCTGGCCTGCGCTATCTCCGATTGCATCTGTCGATTGTCGCAATGAAGAATCTCAGGCGAGCCATGACCCGTCCGGCGACTTGCGGGAACTCGCCTCGACGCTGCGGGGTTGATGAATTCCAAGATGTTCTGAGAGGCACCATCTCAGACAACCGACGTGACGTAGCTCTGTCGATATCTCCCTCGGGCCATAAGCAGCAATCTCGTCAGTTGGCGTTCGCGCGGCTGTCAAGGAGAGACTATCTTGGCGGTTCCGATGACCGTGCCGTCAGTCCCGAGCCATACGAGCCACCACATGGGTGCGAACGGCGCCGAATACCCGAGTTCTCTTCTGCAATTCGCAGGTTTGCTAACCTCCGGCAGTCGACCATGGCCACAATCGCCATCCCACGACGGCGAACCCATGATCCGCACCATCTCCAGTGAGGACATCCCGGGTGCTACCGCTCGGAAGTTGCTATCCAATTGGTCGTCCCGAATGATGCTCAAGGAGCCTCCGATTATCGGAAGTCCGACGATCAGCACGGGTACAACGAATTTGTACCACTTCATCGACAAGTCCTGAGGCAGCGGTCAAACGCCGACGGCCGCGTATGACCGATCAACACTTTTTAGCCTCGTGTTTTGTTAAAGTGAGCAGCCGTCGCGGTCGCCTTCGGGTCACGGGCTGAACGTCTCAGGTCGAGCAAATCTGATCGGTACAACCTCGGACAGCCGATTTACCGTGACCCTGACGATTTTCTTCCTCGGGCCAAAAGGCGACATCACGGGCTTGGCGTAATATAACGGAGGCCGCGGTCTCAAGGGCTGGAGCCGATCTGATGCATACTGGTAAAGCGTATTGGTTTCAGAACTTATGGAAGAGCCTTCGTAGTCAAGTCCAAACATTCGGTCGGAATTTGATAAGAACCATGGCCACACTACCCTTCGAGATATGGGAGGATCGCGAGGGCGGCTCCTGTGAGATGTCTCCGGTTAGCCGGCAACACGACGAGATACGTAAATCACTCAATCCAACGCGGTTCTTCTTCAAACGTTTAGAGCGAGCACGGACTTTGAAGCGCCTCGGACCTATCACGAATTGATGGGTTGGGCTCCTTGGAAACCAGAACCCAACTGGCTCGAAAGTCCCTTCACCGACGACCAGACCCGTGAGCAGGAGGCATATTTGCTGGTGAGAGATAGGAAGGACGGACGGGAAAAGCCATAACCTTCATCCAGCATTTGGTCGCTTGTAGGGTTCTGCAACGGTCAATTACAGACTTCAACGTTTGGAAGGTGGCTCGGCTATTTCAGGGCGTATCGTTGTCGGCGGGATGCTCGTTGGGCACATACAGGTTTAGCTCCAACTCAATGCGCAACTGGCTCATCTTCTGCAGGAGCAGCTAGTCCAGCGTACCACCGGTATCCTCGTCCAAGAACCACCCGACAAAGAAAGAGAGACGACCGCCCGTCGACCACACCTCTTCCAGAATTTCCCGATGCTGCTCCAATCGCATCAAGGCGGCTTCGATCTTCTTCGGCAGCGTTTCTCGCGAGGTCTCACCGAGGTCGGCTGAGCAATATGAGCTGTCACGGAAACCGCCCAAGTTCCGACCATTCGGGCTCTGCCGCTCATCGCCCTTTTTCCACACGTGACGGGGCACGAGGCCAAGTGCGGCGCAAACCTGACGCAAGTCTCGCGTCGGGTGATGCAGGTGGAGCGTGACCTTTGTCGCTTGCGGTGCCATTTTTCCTTTTTTGATTGCAATCTCACAGCGACGGGAAAATGTCTCAATGCTCCCCGCCAAGCAAGGCGAAAGTCCGCAACGGGTCAAGGCGACGGTGACCGGTAGGCCGATCGCACAGCGGGTCTACCTCCAGTTACGGGTATACCTCGTGCGTTCCGGCGCTTGCGCTTCGCGCCATAGCTCGTAGGGTGCGTGACTAACCCACCCCACGGCGACGCGCCTATCGCGTCAGGCTTGCGATGTCGCTCGTTGACGGTTGCACGCAAGATTTGCGGCGACTACCCATCAGTTACATCACACCGCGGGACACGATCCATAGATACGTCGCGCTGTCTCCAAGCGCATCGATGGCGCGGTGGCGGCCGATGTCGTCGATCTCACCGCGCGTCACGCCGATGTCCATCAGCTCCCTGTCACTCAGGTCGTGCAAGGTGGCTCGTACGCTCTGGCGTCGGCGCCATTCCCCAAACGCGCGCCAATATCGCTTGAGCAAACTCAAGACGCTCCGCTTCGATGCGGCCGCTGGTCCGGCGGCATCCTGTTCCGACAAAGCGTCGTCCAGCGCTGCAATGGACGCATCGGGGCGCGCCGCCCAAGTATCGTCCATGGCCTCTTTCGCCGATGCGATGGAGAGGTCGAGGCCGAGCACTGCGGCACCCCGCTCGGGCCCGGATGTGAGGTTCGTCTGTTGAGTTGGCATCGGATGCTCCTGCTGTCGCGCCGGCAGGGAGCGTGGCCAAACAAAAGGCCCCGTCCGATGCCGGCGGGGCCTGGTGAAAAGATGGCGTCGTCGAATTCCTAGCGCGCGACTCCTTCCACGGCCCAGCCGAAGCGGGTCATGTGTTTGCAGTTGACGAGGCGCACTGATCTGTTCATGGGGTGCCGATACCACAGCAATCGCGCAAAATCAAGAGATGTGCGGCGGTCGATTGCATCCGGGAGGCGAGCACCTCGGCATCGCGAATTCTGGGCGGTTCGTAGGGCGCGTTGGAGGCGAAGCCGTAACCCGCTTCGTCATCCGCGAAGGACACGGTCACGACTTGCGGACACGATTGGCAAATTCGCGGCCGAGGCGCATCACCTGTCGCATGGCGCGATGGCGGGTTACGCTTCGCTCCAACCCGCCCTACAACCTCTGGCCCGCGCCCCGCAGGTGCTGCGCCAGGCTCGCCACGAAGCGGTCGGCATCCGCCTCGTCATTATAGACGTGGGGCGAGATGCGCATGCGGCCGAGACGGGGCGCGACGTAAACGCCTTCCGCGGCAAGTCCCTCGACGAGTCCGGCCGGCATCCCTGCCCCGAAACCAGGGTTCTTGAATTCAAGGCTCAGTATATGCGGCGCCCGCAGGCGGCGCTCCGGCACGCTGACGCCGAGGTCCCTCACCTGCTCCGCGATGCGGTCGGTCAGCATGGCCAGCCGCTGCACGATATTGGCCGCGCCCCACTCGGCCATCATGTCCATGCCGATCGTGGCCATCTCCATCGCGATGAAATGGTCGCGCTCGCCCATGTCGAAGCGTCGCGCGTCCGGGACGTAGCTTAAGTCTGCGAAATAGACCGCGTTCTCGGCGTGGACATTGCGGCGGCCGAACGCGGTCTGCTCCAGCGGAATGCCGTCCTGGTGCCGTTTCGCGACATAGACAAAGGCCCTGCCATAGGGGCCGAGCAGCCACTTGTAGGTCGGGAAGATCACGAAATCCGGGTCGAGCTGCCCGACATCGAGCGGCAGCACGCCGGTGCCGTGGGTCGCGTCGACCAGAAGGGCGGCGCCGTGCCGCCTCAGCGCGGCGGCCACGGTCTCCATATCGATGAGCCCGCCGTCCGACCAGTGCACCGACGAGATCGATGCGAGAGCGAGCGGCGGCGCGCCCGGCCGCTCGATGGCGGCGAGAACCGCCGAGGTCCAGTCGCCGTCGTCGGGCCGGCCGACCGTCTCGACGACAAGATCCTGCGCTTTGGCTCGCGAATGCCATTCCAGCACCGGCGAGGAATGGTCGTTGTCCAGCACGATGACGCGCGCGCCGCGCGCGATCGTCACAAGCTTGGCC
>NZ_JBAURI010000618.1:0-1719 GCF_049581145.1 Bradyrhizobium sp. | reverse complement strand
ACGTAGCGCTTCTCCACATAGCCGCTGGTGCGCGCGAAAATATTGGCAGCTTCAAACGCCGTCGTGGTCGCCGGCAAGGTGACGGTGATCTTGCTGCCGCTGGCTCGGACCGCGGCCACGTGGACATCGGGAACAAAAGTTCGGCTCTCCAGCGCGGTGGCCGCGACGTCGCGCTCGGCCCGGTGGTAGCGCCAACCGCCTATTGCAAGGCCAGCCACAAGCAACAGCAGCGCGCTTCCGCCAAGCAGCGCGCCGCCATAACCAGGCCGCCTCCTTCGCGGCAGGTTGGGTAGCGCGACAACGCGATCGGTTTCGGGGGCAAGCCGGTCCTGAACATCTTCGATTTTCGGTCGTGCACGGATCTCGCTCATTGCTGGATTTCCTCGAATACGCCATGGTGAGGCTTTCCGTCGTTGCCTTTGCGCAGCATGGCGAACAGGTAGGGCACGATCAGCAACGTCGTCGGTGTCGCAAACAGCAGTCCGCCGATGACCGCGCGCGCGAGCGCCGCGTTCTGCTCCTCGCCGGCGCCGCCAATGGCCATCGGTATCATGCCGACGATCATCGCGGCGGCTGTCATCAGCACGGGACGGATTCGGGTATGGCCGGCGCTCAGCGCGGCTTCAAAGGCGGAATGCCCGTTCAACTGCTGCTCGCGCGCGAAAGTCACGAGCAGAATCGAGTTCGCCGAGGCAACGCCGACCGCCATGATCGCTCCCATCAGCGACGGCACATTCAGCGTGGTGCCTGTGATGAACAGCATCGTAACGATGCCGCTCAGCGTCGCCGGCAGCGCCAGGATCACGACGAACGGATCGCCAAAGCTCTGGTAGTTCACCACCATCAGGAGATAGACGAAGACCGCGGCGAACAAGAGCCCGATGCCGAGATTGCGGAACGAGCCGTTCATGCTCTGAATCTGGCCGACGACCTGAATCGAATTGCCGGGTTTCAGCCCCTTTTGCAGCTGCGTCGTGACTTTACTGATGTCTGCCGCCACGCTGCCGAGATCGCGGCCCTGCACGCTGGCATAGATGTCGAAAACCGGCTGGATGTTGGTCTGGTTGGTATTGGTCGGTACCGTGTCCCGTTTGAAAGTCGCGACATTACTCAGCATGCCGGGGACGGTCTGGCCGCTGATCGCCAGTGAGGTGGAAACCGGCGTGTTCTCCAGTGCATTCAGCGAGTCGACTCTGTACTCCGGCGTCTGCACCGCCAGGTAATACGGAATCCCCGAGGCCGGGTCGGTCCAGAAATTCGGCGATACTTGCTCAGACGAACTCAGGCTGATGTTGATGTCGGTCGCGACCGTGCTGGCGTTCAGGCCGAGTTGTGCGGCGCGGGTGCGGTCGATCTGGGCGTAGAAGGCCGGCGCGTCGACCTCCTGCTGCAGATGCGCGTCGACGATCCCAGGAATTGCGGCAAGGCGTTGCCGGAGTTGTTTTGCGACGGCCAGGTTGTTCGTGCCATAGCCTACGGTACGGACGTCGATCTGCGCCGGCAGCCCGAAGTTCAGGATCTGCGTGACAATATCGGCAGCCTGGAAGTAGAACACGTCTTCCGGGAATGATGCCGGCAGCACCTGGCGCAATGTCTTGATGTAGTCGGCGGTCGGCTTGTGACCTTCCTTCAGTGCCACCTGGATCACGCCGTCATTGATCCCGATGGTCGAACCGTCGGCGAAGGCCAGATTGTAGGCTCGCGCCGGCAACCCGATAT
>NZ_JBAURI010000617.1:0-2017 GCF_049581145.1 Bradyrhizobium sp. | reverse complement strand
GTAATCGGCGCGCCAAAAGCCGCGGCGATCGCGCCGGCTGCTCCGCAGCCGACGATCAGCCGCAGATCGTTGCGCCGCAAGTGCAGGATTTGCCCGACCAGCGACGCGGCGCCCGCCCCGATCTGGGTGTAGCCGGCTTCCAGTCCGACCGAGGCGCCGCAGCCGTTCGATACCAGCGTCTGCCCGCTCACCACCATGCTGTCGCGCAGCGACAGGCGGCCGCCGCGCAGCGCATTCGCCTCGATCGGGTCGACCGCGCTCGAGAGCTTCCAGCGCCGGCGCAACCATTCCATCAGGCCAAGCGCCAGGCCGCCGCACGCCGGCGCGATCAATGCGACGATGGGATTGACATAGGCGTTGGCGCTGAGCCGAACGTCGATCGGGATGCCGTAAATCATCACATGCATGATCTGCGCGACGTCGCTCATCAACGTCACGATGGCACCGGCGAGGACACCGACCACGAGCGCCAGCGGAATCAGATAAAATTCATTGCCGCGCAACAGCACCCGCAGCCGGGTCAAGACCCGGTTCGAACTGCGTTGATCGATGATGTGCGTGAGGCGCTTAAGCACTGCCGACCTGTCTATCCTGATCCCGTTGAAACGTTTGCATAGCCCTGCCCCGCCATCTTGCGGCGGACGCGTTCGATCTCCTCCGTCGGCAGCAGAGGCGGCTCGCCGATCTGCAGGCAGCCATGATATTGGCGCGCGAGCGCCTCGACCTCGACCGCGAGCCAGAGCGCACGTTCAAGCGACGCTCCGATTGCGATCATACCGTGGTGGCCGAGCAGGCAGGCCAGGCGGCCTTCGAGCGCGTTCACAGCGTGTTGCGACAGTTCCGGCGTGCCATAGGTTGCGTAGGGTGCGCAGCGGATGCTGTCGCCGCCCGCGGCCGCGATCATGTAGTGGATCGGCGGGATCTCGAGCCCCATGATGGCCAGGATCGTGGCATAGGTCGGATGAGCATGGACCACAGCCTCGACCTCTGGCCGCGCGCGCAGGATATCGAGATGGAAGCGCCATTCGCTCGAGGGCCGCTGGCCTTCGATGAACGCGCCGTTCATATCCATGAACACGATCTGCGCGGGGGTCATGGCGTCATAGGGCACGCTGGTCGGCGTAATCAGCATGCCTTCGCCGTGACGAACGCTGATATTGCCCGAGGTCCCCTGATTGATGCCGAGCGCGTTCATCCGGCGGCACGCGTCGACGATAGCCTGCCGTTTCTCGTTCTCGTGACTGGTCATCACGCCCCGGAACCATTGCGACTCGGGCCCGACGAATGCGCAAAGATCTCGGAGCCCTGCGGGCAGATAATGGCGTAACGGCCGGCGGGTCAAGTTGCGATGACGGTTATCCTTTCCTGGCGATGAAATGGTTGACGGTCCCACAGGGCCCGGTGCAATGGGCATTCGAAATTGACCGATTCAACACCCTTTGCACGTCGCTCAGCTGCGGTCCGGCACGGCGGCTTCCGCGAATGTCGCCATCCGGTTATGCAGTGCGCAGGCGAGCCGCAGCAGCGGCAGCGCGAGCGCCGCTCCCGATCCCTCACCGAGCCTCAAATCGAGATCGAGCAACGGGCGGGCGTCGAGCGCGTCGAGAACCAGACGATGCCCCTGCTCGGCGGAGCGATGCGAGAAGATCAGGAAGGGGCGACAGGAGGGATTGAGCCGCGCGGCCATCAAGGCCGCCACCGAGACGATGAAGCCGTCGATCAGGACCGGAAGCCGGCACTGCGCGGCGGCGATGATCGCGCCGCTGATCGCAGCGATTTCAAGCCCTCCGACCGCGCACAGGATCGTTTCGGGGGATGCCTCGGCAAGGCCATGATGGGCCAGCGCCGCGTCGATGATCGACGCTTTGCGCGCGCGGCCAGCCGAATCAAGTCCCGTTCCGTTGCCGGCGATGGTTTCTCCGCCGATCTTCAACAGCGCCGCCGCGATCGCCGCGGCCGATGTCGTGTTGCCAATCCCCATTTCGCCGAGAATGAGCAGGTCAGGCTCGTTCACCAT
>NZ_JBAURI010000616.1:0-9280 GCF_049581145.1 Bradyrhizobium sp. | reverse complement strand
GCTGTGCTATCGTCGCGACGGCGCGGCGGGCGACCCTCGCCAGAGGCGCGCTTGTCGCCCTCCCCTTTGCCGGCAAAGCCGCGCTTGGCAAACTTCTTCTCCGGTCCCCGTGCGGCACCGGAGCGGCCTTTGCCGCCGGAGGGCCGGTCACGCCGGCCGCGGGAGGCGTTGTCTTTGTCGTTGTCGCGGGGCATGAAAGGTCTCACTGAGGGGCAGGACTGAGGTGCAGCGACGAATGGCGATCCGCGCGCCGTAAACGGCGCATGTGACGCAAAACCGGGATCCACTTTTGCTGAAGGTGCATCTCCTAGCAGGTTTCCTCCGATGATACGAGGCATGAACGCCCCCTCATTCATGGATTTGGCGCTAAAAACGGCGGAAAATACCGGAAAAGCCGGCGAAGTTCCGATCGGATGCGTGATTGTGCGGGATTACGAAGTGATCGCGACCGCCGGCAACCGGACGCTGACCGATCGCGATCCGACCGCGCATGCCGAAATCCTGGCGATCCGGCAGGCCGCCGAGCGGATCGGCACCGAGCGGCTGGTCGACTGCGACCTCTACGTCACCCTCGAACCCTGCACCATGTGCGCCGGCGCGATCTCGTTCGCGCGTATCCGCAGATTGTATTATGGCGCGGCGGACCCCAAGGGCGGCGCGGTCGACTCCGGCGTGCGCTTCTTCGCGCAGCCGACCTGCCATCACGTGCCGCAGGTCTATTCGGCGGTCGGCGAAACCCGCGCCGCGACACTGTTGAAGGAGTTTTTCCGGGAGCGGCGGTGATGAGGGGATGTTCGCCGGCCCCACCTGAACCGTCGTTGCGAGCCCTTGCGACGCAATCCATCCCACCTCCGAAAGTCAAAGATGGATTGCTTCGTCGCAAGAGCTCGTGGCAATGACGAGGAATGGCCGTGCCCGCCGTCTTCCTGTCATCCTCCGCGAAAGCGGACGGTCCAGTATTCCAGAGGTGGCAGTGCTTGAGCCGAGACGCCTCGGCCTGCTGGATACCCCGCATGCGCGGGATATGACGAGTTGTCCTTGTGACCTACCGCGCCAGGAAGAACTCCCGCAGCAGCTTTGCCGTCGCGTCCGGATTTTCTTCCGTCAGGAAATGCCCGGAATCCACCGGCGCGCCGGTGACGTTGGTCGCCCAGTTCTTCCAGGTACCAAGCGGCGTCGCCGCGGCAGACGCGATGCCGGCATCGCCCCACAGCGCCAGCATCGGAATCGTGATCTTCTTGCCCGCCCCCACATCGGCCCTGTCGATCTCGTAATCGGCATAGGCGCCGGCGCGGTAGTCCTCGCACATCGCGTGAATGCGGGACGGATCGCGGAAGGGCGCGAGATAGTGCTGCAGCGCGCGTGGATCAATCGCGTCGAGCGTCTTCGACTTGGTCTGGCTCGCCATCTTCTCCCTGAGGAAGAACTCGCCCGCGCCTGCGATCAGCGTTTCCGGCAGCGGATAAGGCTGCGCCAGGAAGGTCCAGTGATAGATCTTCAGCGCGGAGAGCCGGTTCATGCGCTCCCAGTAATCATAGGTCGGCAGGATATCCAACACCCCGAGCCGCGACAGCCGGCCCGGATGATCGAGCGCCAGCCGATAGGCCACGCGGCCGCCGCGGTCGTGGCCGGCGAGCGCGAAATGGACGTGGCCGAGCTGCTCCATCGCCTCGATGATCGTCTGTGCCATCGCGCGCTTGGTGTAGGGCATATGGTCCTTGTCGCTTTCGGGCATGTCGGACCAGCCGTAGCCCGGCAGGTCGGCAATGATCAGCGTGAACTTGTCGGCGAGCTGCGGCGCCACGACGTGCCACATCACATGCGTCGAGGAAAAGCCGTGCAGCAAAAGCAGCGGCGGCCCCTCGCCGCCGACGCGCGCGAAGATGCGGCCAAAGGAGGTGTTGATCCATTTGGATTCGTAGCCGGGAAACAGATCGGCAAGATCGGGCATCGCTTCACTCCCTCGCAGGTAACCGCTTCAAACTTTGTTTGGCGTTGCCGCTGGCACGCCCCGGCGTTATGCCATTGCTCAAGTCAGAGCATCAAGAACCAACAGGGAAAACGCCATGTCGATCGATTTCGAAATTCCATCCGAGGCCAAGGCGATCCGCGAGCAGGTGCGCAAGTGGGTGCACGAGGAATGCATCCCCGCGGAGAAGGAACTCGAGTCCAAGCCGTTCGACGAGGTGCTCGCCAGGCTGCGAACCAAGGCGCGCGCCCAGGGCCTGTGGTGCCCGTTCGTGCCGAAGGAATATGGCGGCATGGGGCTCGGTCCGCTCGCCAATGCGCTGGTGCAGATGGAACTCGGCGAGAGCCTGCTCGGCGCGCTGTCGATGAACACGCAAGGACCCGACGATGCCTCGATGCTGACGATCCTGGCCCATGGCACCGACTACCAGAAGGAGAAATTCCTCAAGCCCCTTTTGAACGGCGAGAAGCGCATCTGCTTCTCGATGACGGAGAAGGCGGCCGGCGCGGACGCCACGGGGATGCAGACCTCGGCGGTGAAGGACGGCAATGAGAATTACGTCTTGAACGGCGAGAAGTGGTTCTCATCGTCGGCCAGCGTCGCCGACATCGCGCTGGTGATGGCCAAGACCGATCCGAACGCGCCGCGTCACCGGCAGTATTCGACCTTCATCGTCGAGCTGCCGAACCCCGGCTACCGCATCAAGCGCAACATCAAGAACATGGCGATCGAGGGCCCGCACTCGGATGAGGTCCATGGCGGCCATTCCGAGATCGAGATCAAGGATCTGAAAGTTCCGGCCGATAATCTGCTCGGCGGCGAAGGCAATGGTTTCAACATGGGCCAGCACCGCCTCGCCTATGGCCGGCTGCGCCATGGCATGCACAACATCGCGAAGGCCCAGCGCGCGCTCGACATGGCGGTCGCGCATGTGACAACGCGTTCGACCTTCGGCACGCTGCTCGCCGATCGCCAGGCGGTGCAGTTCATGCTCGCCGAATGCGCCAGCCAGCTCTATATCGGACGCCTGATGCTGTTGCACATCGCCTACAAGGCTGAGAAAGGCCTTGATCTCCGGCAGGAGAACTCGATCGCCAAGGTCTATCTGGCTCATATGGTGCACCATGTGATCGACACCGCGATCCAGCTGCACGGCGCGCTCGGCTTCAGCCAGGATACCATCCTGGCGCAGTGGTACACCCAGGTACGCTCACAGCGGCTGGTCGATGGTCCGGACGAAGTGCACAAATGGAAGGTCGGCCGCAACGTCATCAAGGCGTTCCGCCAGCACGGCACCACGGCGTCCGCCGCGGGCGGAGATCTGCTCTGATGGCAACGATAAAGGCTCATATCTCATCATGCCCGCGCTTGTCGCGGGCATCCAGGTCTTGTCAGCGAGCATTGCATGATCCTATCAATTAAACGGGTCCTGCGCGGCGTTCGGCGCAGTCGTTTGCCTGATGCGTCGCACGATGATCGGCGAGCCGTCCGACTCGAACTTCAACTGATAGGTCTGGCCGTGCCGGTCCCTGGCGCTGCACGAAATGCTGGAGATCTTCCGCGCCGCGAAGCTGCCGACCTGCTCGCAGGTTCCCGCCGACAATTCGACCAGCGGCACCGGCAGGCCGTCGGCCTTCGGCCGGTCCTTGGATTTCAGCAGCATGCTGTCGACGGGCAGTTCGTAGATATTGTCCTGCGAGCGCTGGCCGTTGATACCCGAGAACGAGATGATATGGGTGGCATCAGCGGGATCATCGAGCACGACGGTAAAACTGACGCGACCATGTTCGCCATGAAAGAAACCGATGGTCCGGCAGGCAAAATCGTGACCGGCGATCCTCAGCGTCGGGCATCGCCCCGACATCAGGGCATAGATATCGATGTCCGGATCGGCGCGCGCGATGTCATCGGTCAGGCTGGGAGCAGGCGTCTCGGCCACGCACGGACTCACCACGCAGGCCATGGCGATGGCCAACACAATCTTTCGAAACCGCATCGTCATGGTCGGTCCATCATCGACTGCGGCGCGCACCGGCTCCTCGTTCACTGCTGTCGCTCCTGCTCCGCCGCCTGCCAGCCGATATCGCGCCGGCAGAATCCATCAGGCCATTTGATGCGATCGACCGCCTGATAGGCGCGCGCCTGCGCCTCGGTGACGGTCTTGCCCAGTGCGCACACGTTCAGTACCCGGCCGCCATTGGCGACAATGGCACCCTCCCTGGCTGCCGTGCCGGCGTGGAAAATCTCGACGCCCTCAACCATGGCGGCGTCATCAAGTCCCTCGATGCGGCTGCCCTTCTGGTAGTCGCCGGGATAACCTTTTGCGGCCATCACCACCGTCACCGCCGCATCGGCAACCCAGCGCAGCGCAAAATGTCCGAGTTGGCCATCGCAGGCGGCAAGACAGGCCGGCACGAGGTCCGACATCATCCGCAGCATATGAACCTGACATTCGGGATCGCCGAAGCGGACGTTGTATTCGAACAGTTTTGGGCCCTGCTCCGTCAGCATCACGCCGGCATAGAGCACGCCACGAAACGGGATGCCGCGCGCCTTCATGCCGGCGACCGTCGGCAGGATGATCCTGCCCATGATTTCGTCGTGCAGTTCCGGCGTCACGAACGGCGTCGGCGAATAGGCGCCCATGCCACCGGTGTTCGGCCCCTCGTCGTGATCGAACACGCGCTTGTGGTCCTGCGCGGACGCCAGCGGCAGCGCGGTTTCGCCGTCGCAGAGCGCAAAGAAGCTGATCTCACGCCCTGCGAGATATTCCTCGATCACGACCTCGGCGCCGGCCGCGCCGAAGTGGCCCGCGAACATCATCGCCACGGCGTCTTCCGCCTCGCTGATCGTGGTCGCGACCACAACGCCTTTGCCTGCGGCGAGTCCATCGGCCTTGACCACGATCGGCGCGCCTCGTGCGCGCACATAAGCGAGCGCGCCGGCCGCATTGTCGAACCGGCGATAGGCGCCGGTCGGAATGCCGAACTCGGCGCACAGATCCTTGGTGAATCCCTTGGAGCCCTCGAGCTGGGCCGCCGCCTTGCTCGGCCCGAACGCCTTGACGCCGACGGCTGTGAGATCATCGACAATCCCGGCAGCAAGCGGCGTCTCGGGGCCGACCACGACCAGTTCCACCGCGTTCGCCTTGCAAAACGCGATCACGGCGGCATGATCTGAGATGTCGAGCGCTACGCATTCGGCCTCGCGCGCGATCCCGGCATTGCCGGGGGCGCACCATAATTTGGTGACCAGCGGCGAGCCCGCGATCTTCCACGCCAGAGCATGTTCGCGGCCGCCGGAACCGAGCAGAAGAATATGCATGAAGACAGGCCAGCAGAGGAAAATTCAAGCTTTGTCGGTCGCACGAGTCCGCCCTCTTCTGCAAGGGGGGAAGCCAACCCGATACCGCGAAACGTTCCGCCGCCAACCAACCAGCGTCATTCCGGACGGCGCGCTCCAGCGCGCCGATCCCGAATCTCGAGCTTGGCTTGCACCGGCGCATGCAGCTCGAGATTCCGGGTTCGCTCGCTCTGGCGAGCGCCCCGGAATGACGGCGGGATTACTTGGCGCCACCGGATGCCGCGATGATCTCCTGCAAGGTCGCGACATGGCGGGCAAAAGCGCCGCGGCCGGTGGCGGAGGCGATGACCGTGGTCTGCGGCTTCTTGCCGACGAATGCCTTGTCGACCGAGACATAGCCGGCTTTCGAGAGGGTTTCGATATGGGCGCCGAGATTGCCGTCGGTGGCGCCGGTCAGCTTTTTCAGCCGGGCGAATTCCAGTCCGCTGCCGGCTGGCAGCGCGTTCAACGCGGCCATGATTCTGAGCCGCAGCGGCTGGTGGATGATGTCGTCGAGTTCGGCCATCACGCTAGCTCCGGCGCATCCAGATTCCGCCCAGGATGAGCCCGCCGCCATTGACGAGCGCCATCCAGGGCAGGAACGCAAAACCGGTGATGAAGACATAGCCGATCAGCGTCAGCGCGCTGATGCCGAGACCGATGGCGACGAAGGCGCGGCCGAACCAGAGGCCGGCAAGGGTGTAGAACAGCATGAAATAGATCGGCCAGAAGGCGGCGAGCTGGCGCGGTCCGTAATGCCCGAACACCTCCGAGCACAAATAGCCGAAGACGAAGAACAGCAGGTAGGCCATCAGCATCCGGCCATCGAAGGCATGCGCGCGGCCGGTTTGCCGATGGATGAGAGCACTGATCAGAACCGTGCCGAGGGCCCCCACGATGTTGATGGCGATCCAGATAGAATAGCCGTGGCTCGGCCAGAGATAGTTCGCGACATTGCCGGCAAGCACCAGCCCGCCCCACCAGATCATGATCCGGCTGGAGAAGTTGTAGATCTGCGACTGTCGCACGCGACGGACGATATCATCGATGTCCGACAGCGCCGACGCGGCTTCCTTGGCATCGACGTCCGTCATGATCCGCCACCGGGTTTCGCGACATCGTCGGCGATCGCGGACACCGCCGCCGGATCACCGACGATGCCCATGTGATTGACGCCGTCGATCAACCTGATGGACACACGTTCGCCGAGGGCATCCTTGTATTTGTCGGGGAACATCAATTCGTCGGCGGCGCCGGCGAACAAGCTGACCGGCTTGCGGGCGGCCGCCAGATCGCCGCGAAAATCGGCCGTCGTGCCGAAATTGCGCATCAGCCGATACGAGTAGGTCGATGCCAGGATCGCGCTTGTATCGGCGCCAACCGCGAACGCAAGCGTCGGCAGCGATTCGCAGCAGAGGATGCCGAGGCGGCGCAGCAGCGTCAGGCCGAGGAAACGCGGAATGTCGGGGCTCGCCCACCCGCCGGCATCCTCGCGGCTCGACGGCGCGTCGTAGCCGAGATAGGGCGAAAGCAGCACGGTGCGCGCGAACAGGTTCTGGATCGGCGAGCCCGCGATGCGCAGCGCGAATCCGCCGCCGGAGGAATGGCCGAGCAGCGTCAGCGGTGCGGTGGGGCTGGACTTGCGGATTTCCGCGACCAGATCGGACAGATCGTCCTCGAGCTGGCCGAGATAGACGATATCGCCGCGCGTGCCGGAAGCGCCGTGGCCGCGGATGTCGGGCGCGTAGCTGTCGACCCCATGCAAGGCAAGCGCCTTGGCCAGCGCGTGGACGGCGATGCTCGATCCCGACGAGCCGTGCACGACGACGGCAACCTGGCCGCTCGCCGGCCCGAGCGCGGGATAATGCCGGTAGGCCAATTCGGTGCCGTCGCGGGCATGAAACCGCTCGATGGCAGGCATATCGCTGCGATCCACCGCGCGCGCCGTATTCGCAATCGACATCAGCTCCGGTGGCCGCCGGATCGGCACGGCGATCATCGCAGCCAGAAGCAGGACGGCCAGGCCGATCGCAGCCAGAGCCCAGATCACTGCCTTGAAGCCGACTGACACCATTGTGGCCATCATCGCGTCATTCCTCCCTGGTCAGGCATCAGGCGCCCGGCGCCGACTTTGCGACGTCTTCGGCAATCGCCGACACGGCGTTCGGTGCGCTGACGATGCCCATGTGGTTGACGCCCGCGATCAGCCTGACACTGACGGGGTTCGCGAACCCGCGCACCGCGTCGACATATTTGTCGGCGAGCATCAGTTCGTCATCGGCGCCCGAAAAGATGGTGATGGGTCTGGTGGCCGCGGCGAGGTCGGCGCGGTAATCCAAATGAACCCCGAAATTGCTGCGCAAGCGCTCGCTGTAGAGCGGCACCAGGCGCGACGCGGAATCCGGTGGAACCGCGAATGCCAGCGTCGGAAGCGCGTCGCAGCAATCGATGCCCAGTCTGTGCAACACCATCAAAGCGAGGATGCGCGGGATGTCGGCATTGGCCCAGCCGCCCGAATTCGGCCGGTTGGTGGGAGCCCTCGGGCCGAGATAGGGCGCCAGCAACACCGTGCGCGTAAACAGGTTCTGGATATGCGAGCCGGCTATGCGAAGGGCAAAGCCGCCGCCGGCGGAGTGACCGATCAGCGTCAACGGCAAGTCGGGACGGATCTTGCGGACCTCGGCGACGAAGTCGGCCAGATCGTCCTCGAGCTGTCCGACATAGGCGATATCGCCCCTTGTCCCCGAAACGCCATGACCACGGATGTCCACCGCCCAGGTTTCCACCCCGTGGACGGCCAGCGCACTGGCCAGCGCGTGAATCGGACCCCCGCTCGAGCCGGACGAGCCGTGGATCACGATAGCCCCTCGCCCCGTCCCGGGACCGGCCGCAGGATAGTGGCGAAAGCCAAGCGCTGTGCCGTCCCGGCCCTGATACCGTTCGATGGCGGGCAAGGTTCTCATATCGACGGTGCCGCGTGCCGCCGAAATCGATTTGAGCTCGGGAGGGCGCACGAACGGCGTTGCGATCATCGCGGTCAACAGCAGGCCGACCGCGCCCGCCAGCCCAAGCGCCCACCCCAACAGTTTCAGCGGAAACCAAACGAGCCATTTCAGCATGATGTTCCTCCGCTTTTTTCAATACAGAGAACTCTGTATTACAGAGTTTAGAAAATCGCAAGCCCGGATTGGCGATCGGGTGCGAAACTCCCTAACTTGGACGCTCACCCGAGAGCTGATTCGCGCGATGCCTCCAGCCGAAGCCCTTATCAACGCACCGGAATTCACGGTGTCCGAGCTGTCCTCCGCGCTCAAGCGCACGGTCGAGGACGCCTATGGCCATGTCCGGGTGCGCGGCGAGATCACCGGCTTCCGCGGAGCGCATTCCTCAGGGCATTGCTATTTCGCGCTGAAGGACGAGGGCGCCAAGATCGAGGCGGTGATCTGGAAATTCGCCCATGTCCGGATGCGCTTCAAGCCGCAGGAGGGGCTCGAGGTCATCGCCACCGGCAAGCTCACCACCTATCCCGGCTCATCGAAATACCAGATCGTGATCGAAGCGCTGGAGCCCGCCGGGATCGGCGCCCTGATGGCGCTGATGGAAGAGCGCAAGAAGAAGCTCGCGGCCGAAGGTCTGTTCGACGCGGCGCGCAAGCAGCTGTTGCCTTGGCTGCCGGACGTGATCGGCGTCGTCACCTCGCCGACCGGCGCCGTGATCCGCGACATCCTGCACCGTCTCGCCGACCGCTTTCCGCGCCACGTGCTGGTGTGGCCGGTCAAGGTGCAGGGCGACGGCTCGGCCGAGCAGGTCGCAGCTGCGATCCGCGGCTTCAATGCGCTGCCGGAAGGCGGCAAGATTCCGCGCCCCGATGTCCTGATCGTCGCGCGCGGCGGCGGCTCGCTCGAAGACCTTTGGGGCTTCAATGACGAGGCCGTGGTGCGCGCCGCCGCCGAGAGCATGATCCCCCTC
>NZ_JBAURI010000615.1:0-3438 GCF_049581145.1 Bradyrhizobium sp. | reverse complement strand
GTCCTGAATCTCGAGGTGAAGGCCTTTGCAGTCCCGCGCGCCGGGTGGGCAGAAGCGTTCGAGCAGTTCGGCATCCCGAAGGGCCACACCGGACCCGCCGAAGACATGTTTGAGGCCGTGAACGCGGGATGGATGGACCTCGGAGCCGGGGACACGGAGCACGTCGCGGGTACGACGTCCGCACGCGACGTATTCGAGGCTGCACAGAACGCCGCCAAGGCGTGAGTCCAGGACGGATCGCGAAGCGCTTCCACTCCCGCCCGACCTTCTGAATGTCCGGGAAGATTTGATCACGCAGTTTCGACTGTATTCCAGACACTTCCGGCCTGCCCCGATCAACAGACATCAGCAGCCCTGCCCGACCAGTCAGCTTCCGGCGAATTGCGGACATGATGAGCCGGACCGATTTAAGTCGTGAATGACGACCCCTTTCGCTGCGGGCCAGCTCGCCTGCCGAGCAGCCGGCTCTTAATCGACGGTCCCAGATTCGAGCCCTGGCGCGCTTCCTGATGATGGATTGCCACCGCGCCATCATGCCGCCGCATGCACGAGCGTGGAATGCTGCTGACGCGCAGCCTTGGCTCAAATTTCGTGGGGCCCGCGGCGATCACTATTGCCTTGGACGTCGTTACCGATAGACTGCAGCTTTTAGTTGTGACCGTCGCCGGACCGTTCGACGAGCCATGCCGAAATCACTTACGCAATACCGTGTATTCATTGGCTCGCCAGGAGGCCTGGAGGCGGAGCGGCAGCAGTTTCGCGACACCCTCGCAAAATATACCGAGCGCGACGCCGAGCCCCGCGGAGTCATCTTCCATCCGGTCGGCTGGGAGGACACCATTGCCGGGGTTGGCCGGCCACAGGCGATTATCAATGAGGACCTCGCGCAGTGCGATTACGCGATTTTCGTGCTGCACGACCGTTGGGGCTCGCCAACAGGCGGCGGACATACTTCCGGAACCGAAGAAGAGTGGACGCTCGCCGAACAACTCTACGACGCAAAAACCATTCGGAACATGGCGCTCTTTTTCAAGCGAGTCGATCCTCGGCAGATGCGCGACCCGGGAGAACAACTGAGAAAAGTGTTAGACTTCAAGAGCCGGATCGAAGCCGGGAAGAGGCACCTTTTCCTATCTTATGGCGAGATCGAGCAATTTTGCAGCGGGTTGGAAAGGTCTCTGGCGAAATGGCTACGGGACCATGAAGGGGTTTCGAAAGGCCCCACCTTAGGCGCCGCCAATGCCGTCTCCTCGCCTGCCCTAGACCCCGGGGTGACGTCTTCTGCGCCCGCGCCCGCGGCCCCAGGTTTTGATTATTGGATCGCCCGAGCGAAAGAACTACTTGGTGCCAAACCCGACCAAGCGAGCGACTATACGGGTGCTTTGTTCTGCGCGGAACAAGCATGTGCGACGGCTACCTCCGATATTGACTGGGCTGACGCCAGGAATTCACTGGGTCGGGCACAGTTCAATTTGAACAGGCTTACCGAGGCGATCGCATCGTTCACGGAAATCGGCGAGCGCTTCAAGTGCTCGACTGACGCAGACCGACTGACCTGGCAGGTCAGGGCATTCGTCAACAAGGGGGTCACGCTCGGACAGCTCGGCCGCAGCGAGGATGAAATCGCCGTCTACGACGATGTGCTCGCCCGCTTCGGCACCGCGTCGGAGCTGCCCCTGCGCGAACAGGTCGCCAGCGCGCTCGTCAACAAGGGGGTCAGGCTCGGACGGCTCGGCCGCAGCGAGGATGAAATCGCCGTCTACGACGATGTGCTCGTCCGCTTCGGCACCGCGTCGGAGCTTTCCCTGCGCGAACAGGTCGCCAGCGCGCTCGTCAACAAGGGGGTCAGGCTCGGACAGCTCGGCCGCGGCAAGGAGGCCATTGCCGTCTACGACGATTTGCTCGGCCGCTTCGGTGAAACCGACGATATTGTGCTAAAGAAATTTCATTTGGACGCGACGCAAATCTCTAGGCTGAAAGTGCAAGCTGCGCGCCAAACACCCGGCAATTCAATGGCCCCCAAAAAAACAAAGCGGGCCAAAAAGCGATGACTCAAGGTTTTCAGAAAGTTGCCAGCAAGAGCGCACCCGATATGCGAATGCCCAGGCAATAAAGACATTCGGATGTCGTCGCGCTTTTCGGGGCGACCGACGTCCGTTCAGGGCTGTCTCCCGTCGTTCCAATCGCCGGCCGGCCGCTTCGGAAGTAGTCCGATCAACGGACATCAACGGGATCGCCCGACCAGCGCGTAGGGCGTAGGGCGGGTTGGAGCCGAAGGCGTAACCCGCCATCCATCCAAACGATAGGTGATGCGGGCCAGGCGAGATTTTGTAAATCGTGTTTCGTCATTCGCGGATAGTGAAGAGGCGGGTTACGGCTTCGCCTCCAACCCGCCCTACGAGCTCATCATCATCGTTCGTGCCCCGCCGGGTTCAATCGATTGCACGCTGTCGCAACCGTGGCGACGACATCGCCACGCCTTCTGCCGCGTGGCAGAAAGCGGCGTCTGGTCTTGCTTCAGGCGGAAGTCGGGGAGGATCGTCAAGCGGCGGAGGCGGGTCCAGCATGGCGACGGAAGCCGAGCGCCCGGATGACCTTCAGGACGGTGGCGAACTCCGGGTTGCCGTCTCAGGACGGTGGCGAACTCCGGGTTGCCGTCGCTGCTCAGCGCCTTGTAGAGCGCCTGTCGGGTCAAACCGGTTGCCTCGGCGAGTTGGGACATGCCGCGAGCGTGGGCCACCACGCCCAGGGCATCGGCGATCTCGCCGGCGTCGCCATCCGCGAAGGCGCCATCGAGATAGGCAAGCATCGCTTCGGGACTGTCCAGGCAGGCGGCGGGACCGAACGACCGAGTCTCGATTGTCATTTCATAACTCCTTCGCCAGTTCGAGAGCCAAGGCGATGTCCTTGGCCTGAGCGCGCTTGTCGCCACCACACAGCAATGCGATGAGGAGACTCCCACGCCGTGATGTGCCGCTCGACCCGAACGCCGCGCATGTTGCGCACAATGGCCCTGTCGGGCGCCCTTGAACGGGTTGAACACTGTCGCGCCCAGACCGGCGACGTCGCGGTCATTGCGCGTGACCAGTGTCAGTCCAAAAGACGATAGCCGGGAGGAGCTGGTTCACACGAGCTTCTAGCGAAGCCAGCGGCACGCGCAAGGCCGAAGTATGACGTTGCGCTGTGCGGCGGCCAGTGGTCTATTGCAGCGATGTTCCGGCTAACGCCGCGTCAGCAACACGAGCTATAAAGATGCGCGGCTCTGGGGATGTATCATTCGCGCTCTGGGGGCTCGCGCTCTTCACGTTTTGGCTCTTCGTCGGGTTGCCAGCATTCTATTCCCCCGACCATGAGGGATTTTTCGGCGTCAAGCTCGGCGAGTGGTTGCTTATCGCGGCGACGTTCGCTCTCTACTTCGCGACACGGCAGCTTGTGACC
>NZ_JBAURI010000614.1:0-18391 GCF_049581145.1 Bradyrhizobium sp. | reverse complement strand
GCTCCAGACGGCACGCCGCGCCCGGTCTGGAATCGGTTCTTCGAGGCCTTCGCGCAGCTTGCGCCGGCCGATATCGAGCGGCGCTTCGGCGCGGCCGACCGGCACCTGCGCGAGGCCGGCGTCAGCTATCGCGCGCCAGGCGAAAGCGCCGAGCGGCTATGGCCCCTCAGCCACCTGCCGCTGCTGATCGACGAGGCCGACTGGCAGCAATTGAGCGCCGGAATCGTGCAGCGTGCGCAATTGCTGGAGCTCGTGCTGCGCGACATCTATGGCGAGGGCCGACTGGTTGCCGAGGGCGCGATCCCCGCCGCCGCCATCGCCGGCAGCGCCGAATATCTGCGCCCGGTCTGCGGCGTCAAGCCGCCGGGTGGCCGCTATCTCAGCCTCTATGCCGCCGACGTCGGCCGTGGGCCGGACGGCCGCTGGTGGGTGCTCGGCGATCGCACCCAGGCGCCATCGGGCGCGGGCTATGCGCTGGAGAATCGTCTGGTGCTGTCGCGGGCATTCGCCTCGCTCTACAAGTCGATGAATGTGGAGCGGGTCGCGCCGTTCTTCGAGGCGTTCCGCAGCTCGCTGCGCGCCAGCGCCGACCGCGACGAGCCGCGCATCGGCGTGCTGACGCCGGGCAGTTTCAGCGAAACCTATTTCGAGCACGCCACGCTGGCGCGCTATCTCGGCTTTCTGCTGGTCGAGGGCGACGACCTCGCGGTCAGCGGCGACCGCATCCACATCCGCACCGTCGCCGGCCTGAAGCGGCTCGACGTGCTGTTGCGACGGGTCGATTCCAATTCGCTCGATCCCCTTGAGCTCGATGCGTCGTCGCATCTCGGCGTCCCCGGCCTGATCGAGGTGCTGCGCAAGAATGGCGTCGTCATCGCCAACATGCCGGGCTCGGGCGTGCTGGAAGCGCGGGCATTGCTGGGCTTCCTCCCGGCATTGAGCCGGCGCTTCTTCGGCGAGGACTTGAAGATGCCGCATATCGCGACCTGGTGGTGCGGCCAGAAGGCCGCCCGCGAGGAAGTGTTGTCGCGGCTCGACGAGGTGGCGATCGAGGGCGCCTATGGCCGGGGCGTGCCCGGCTTTCAGAGCAATGCGCCGGTGCTCGCCAGCGAACTGCCGCCCGGCGAGCGCGAGCGGCTGATCGCCGCGATCAACGATCGCGGCATCGACTTTGTCGGCCAGGAACTGGTGCGGCTGTCGACCATGCCGGTCTGGGACCAGGGGCGGATCGCGCCCCGTCCGTTCGTGCTGCGGGTGTTCGCCGCCGCCACCGAGGACGGCTGGACCCTGATGCCCGGCGGCTTCTGCCGGATCGCCGAACAGCTCGACGCCCGCGCGGTCTCGATGGGAGACGGCGCGCGCGCCGCCGACGTCTGGGTGGTCTCCGATAAGGCAGTCTCGACCCGGACGCTGCTTCCGGCCTCCGACAGCGTGCGGATCAGGCGCATTGCAGGCGTGTTGCCGAGCCGGGCAGCCGACAATTTGTTTTGGCTCGGCCGCTATCTGGAGCGGGCGGAGGCGACGCTACGGCTGGTGCGCGCGCTCGGCGCCCAGCAGCGCGATCCCGGCAAGGGCGCGCAACAAAGCCTGCAGCAGGCGGCCGAGCGCATCCAGCGCATGCTGGTGACCTGGGGCGCGGTCTCGCAGGCCTCGCGGACGCAGCCTGCCAAAGTCGCGACGGAAGCGTTGCAGTCGGAAGAAAAGTTCGGCTCGGCGCTCTCGCTGGTGCGCTCGGCGCAGCGCACCGCGACCTCGCTGCGCGAGCGATTGTCGCCGGATGCCTGGCAGGTCATCATCGAGATGACCGAGCGGCTGGCGCAGGAGGTCGAGGACGACGACGGCGTCGTCAGCGCGGCGGAGCTGACCCTGCAGGAGCTCGCGAGCTTCGCAGGGCTCGCGCAAGAGAACATGAACCGCGCCGCCGGCTGGCGTTTCCTCGAAATGGGCCGCCGCGCCGAGCGGGCCATCAACACCGTGCGTTTTGCGCGCCAGTTCGCCTATGATGAGGCGA
Organism: Bradyrhizobium sp.; assembly: GCF_049581145.1. Classification (GTDB taxonomy): domain Bacteria; phylum Pseudomonadota; class Alphaproteobacteria; order Rhizobiales; family Xanthobacteraceae; genus Bradyrhizobium. The sequence continues at coordinate 16,380 of NZ_JBAURI010000614.1, read as the reverse complement.
GCGGCGACGACCTCGACATTCTTCTGACCCTGGTGGATTGCCAGATCACCTATCGCTCGCGCTATCTGGTCGGTCCATTGCTCGCGCCGGTGCGCGATCTCGTGGTGCTCGATCCCTATAATCCTCGCTCGGTCGCATTCCAGGTCGAGGCGCTCAACGGCCACATCGCGAGCCTGCCGGTGCTGCGGGAGACCGGCTTGATCGAGCGGCCGCAGCGGCTGGCGGTGGCGTTGCAGGCGATGCTGACGACCGCGGAAGCAACCAGTCTCGACACCAAGACGCTGTTCGCGCTGGAGCAGGACCTGCTCAATCTCGCCGATGCCATCGGGTTGCACTATTTTCCGCATGGGCCGAACGCCAGCCGTCCAGAGAAGCTCACGGGGCTGGCGTGATCTACGACATCCGTCACGTCACGACCTACGCTTATGAAAGCGCGGTCAGTTTCGCGCGATGCTCGTTGCGGCTGGAGCCGAAGAGCGGCGACGGGCAGCAGCTGATCTCGCACAGCGTCGAGATCAGGCCGCGGCCGGCGGACCGCACCACCAGGCGCGACTTCTTCGGCACCCACACCGAGAGCATCGTCATCGAGGCGCCGCATCGGCATCTTCGCATCGATTCCAAGTCGCGGGTCTCGGTGTCCCGTCTCGCGCCCGGCCGCACCGCGCCAAGTCCCGCCTGGGAGGAGGTCCGCGATATCGCCTTCGAGGCCACGAGTCTCGGGCCTGCCTCTCCGATCGGCTACGTCTTTGCCAGCGCGCTGGTGCCGGTGCAGCAGCCGGTCACGGCTTATGCGGCTGCGAGCTTTCCGTCTGATATGGGAGTGCTGGTCGGCGCGGTCGACCTGATGCACCGGATCCGCAGCGAATTCAAATACGACCCGAAGGCAACGGTGATTTCGACTCCGCTGCAGGACGTGTTCGAGAACCGTCACGGCGTCTGCCAGGATTTCGCCCATGTGATGATCGCGGGCCTGCGTGGCCTCGGCCTGCCGGCGGCCTATGTCAGCGGTTATCTGCGCACCATCCCGCCGCCCGGCAAGCCGCGGCTGCAGGGCGCCGACGCGACCCATGCCTGGGTCTCGCTGTGGTGCGGGCCCAAGCTCGGGTGGATCGGCTTCGACCCCACCAATGATCTCCTGGTCGAGAACGATCACATCATTCTCGGCGTCGGGCGGGATTTCTCCGATGTCTCGCCGGTCGACGGCATCATCGTCGGCTCGCGCAAGCAGAAGCTCAACGTCGCGGTCGACGTGATCTTGGTGGAGTGAGGCGATATATCAGCCTCTTCTGTCCTACCCCGCGCAGTACGCCCAGCCCTTTGTTGAATCGCTGACCTCTCTGACGGATCGTCCGCTTTCGCGGACGATGATCGTCATGAATATCGGAGCGTTCCTGTTCAAGAACACTTGACGACGAAGCACAGCGAGAGCTGGAGCTGTTTGTAAAATCGACACAGCGCTGTCATCGACCATGGCTATTTGGCGATGCGCAACGACCAACTTTGGGGCAAGGGGCTAGAGGATGAAATTCAATCTGCTTTCAACGGTTTCGATTTCGGCGATTGTCGCTGCGGTCTGGTGCTGCACGCCGGTCTCCGCCGCCGATCCGCAAGCCAGCGTGGCCACCGCCACGCCGATCAAGCATCTCGTGGTGATCTTCAACGAGAACCGCTCGTTCGATCATTATTTCGCAACCTACCCGAACGCGGCCAACCCGCCGGGCGAAATTCCCTTCAATGCGGATCCGAGCACGCCGCAGGTGAACAACCTTGCCAATTCCGAATTGCTGGTCGACAACCCGAATTTTACCAACAAGGCCAACGGCACTGGGGCCACCGACCCGTTCCGTATCGACCGCACCCAGGTCAATACCGCTGGGCAGAACCACAGCTACACACCCGAGCAGGAGGCCTATGACAACGGCAAGGCCGATCTGTTTCCGGAATTCACCGGTCACGGCACTGCCGGCGGCGTCGGCGCCTTCGGCACCAACGGAATGGTGATGGGCTATTTCGACGGCAACACCGTCACGGCGATGTGGAACTATGCCCAGCACTTCGCCATGAACGACAATGACTATACCGACACCTATGGTCCGTCGACGCCCGGCGCGCTCGAGGTGGTCTCCGGCCAGACCAATGGTGCGCAGAACATCGTCGGCAGTTCGTCATCGATCGCCGATGGCCAGGGCGGTCTGACGCTGATCGGTGACACCGACCCAGCCTTCGACCAGTGCTCGAGCAAGACCAGCACGGTCCTGATGACGAGCAAGAACATCGGTGACCTGCTCAACGCCGCGAACATCAGCTGGGGCGGCTTCATGGGCGGCTTCAACCTCACGCTCAGCAACGCCAATGGTACCACCAGCTGCGCGCGCAGCACCTTCTCGAGCGTCCTGGGCGCGACCATCACGGACTACACCCCGCACCACGCCTGGTTCCAGTACTACAAGTCGACGGCCAACCCGACCCACGCGCGGCCGAGTTCGATTCAAGCGATCGGCCAGACCTTGGAGGCCAACGGCAAGACCGTCGATCCGGCCAACCACGACTACGATATCAACGATTTCTACGCGGCGGTCGAGGCCGGCAATTTCCCGGCCGTCTCCTATATCAAGATGCCGGCCGTTCAGGACGCTCATCCCGGCAATTCCGACCCGCTCGACGAGCAGACAGGAGCGGTCAACCTGATCAACTTCCTGCAGCAGCAGCCGGACTGGAAGAACACCGCGGTGATCCTGACGTATGACGACTCCGACGGCTGGTACGACCACGCCTACGCCACGCCGACCAGCGCCTCCTATGACCCGACCGCCGATCAGGTCAACGGCCCGGGTCAGTGCGGCAAGGGCGTTGCGGTCCAGCCGCAACCGAATGGCCTCGGCGGCAAGCCGGTCAACGGCCGCTGTGGTCCCGGCACGCGCACTCCGTTCCTGGTTATCTCGCCTTTCGCCAGGACGAACTACGTCAGCCACACGCGCATTTCGCAGGCTTCCGTGGTGCGCTTCATCGAAGACAACTGGTTGAATGGCCAGCGTCTCGGTGGCGGCTCGTTCGACGCCAGCGCCGGATCGATCATGGACATGTTCAATTTTACTCAGGCGCAGGCGAACCCACTCTTCCTCGATCCGACCGCCGGCACGGTCGTCGTCAGCGTGCCGAAAGCGCATTGATCGCTAGAATAAGATGAGCAGCCGCATTTTTTGGCTCCTCGGCGCCGGCCTGCTCTGCATGGCCGGCGCTGTCTTGGCAGTCGAGCCCGACGGCGACCAGACGCGAGGACTTGCAGGAGAAAATCCGGCCCCGATCCATCTCGTCCGTCCGCGCACGGCGCCGCTCTCCGCGATGGCGCAGCTGGGCCAGCAGATCTTCTACGACGCTTCGCTATCTTCTTCGGGCGCGCTGTCATGCGCATCGTGTCACAGCCCGGACGATGCTTACGGGCCGCCTAACGATGGGCCGGTCATGCTGGGTGGTCCCACCGTGTCGCGACAAGGCGCGCGCGCTGTTCCATCGCTGACCTATCTCGAGCGCCAGCCGATCTTCAGCATTGGTCCTGATCAGAGCGACGAGGACAACGTCATCGACCTCGCGCAGATGGCCGCGCTCGGGCAAAAGACCGCGCGCGCCAGGAAGGTCGCGACGCAGACCGCCGCGTCGGCGGCGAATATCGTGCCGCAAGGCGGCCTGTTCTGGGACGGCCGTGCCGATACGCTGCAGGATCAGGCGCTGTTTCCGCTGCTCGACCGGCGCGAGATGGACGGTGGCAGTGCCGAAAAGGTGGCGGACAAGTTGCGTCAGGCGCCCTATGCCGCGCGTTTCACCGGCCTGTTCGGTGCCCGCGTCCTCGCCAATTCGCAATTGTTGATCTCGGAGGCGATGTTCGCCATCGCGCGCTATCAGATCGAAGACCCGAGCTTCCATCCCTATACCAGCAAGTTCGATTACTGGCTGGAGGGCAAGGCGCGGCTGAGCGAGAGCGAGTTGCGTGGCCTGCAACTGTTCAACGATCCCGACAAGGCGAATTGCGGCGGCTGCCATCTATCGAGGCCGACCCGCGACGGCCTGCCGCCGCTTTTCACCGACCATCAGTATGAGGCGCTCGGGGCGCCACGCAACGCTGCGCTCGCCGACAACCGGGATCCCAATTATTTCGACCTCGGCGTCTGCGGTCCGCAGCGCACCGACATCGCCCAGCAGACGCAATATTGCGGCATGTTTCAGACGCCGACACTGCGAAACACCGCGATCCGTCGCGTTTTCCTGCACAACGGCGTGTTTCGCAGCCTGCAGCAGGTGCTCGATTTCTACAATTTCCGCGATACGAATCCGGAGAAGGTCTACCCGCACGCGGCTGACGGGACGGTCCAGAAATACGACGACCTGCCGGCGAAGTACCATGCCAATGTCGACGTCACCGATCCGCCCTTCGATCGTCACCTGGCCGAGACGCCGGCGATGACCGGGCAGGACGAAGCCGACATCATCGCCTTCCTGAAGACGTTGACCGACGGCTACCAGCCGAGAAATTAGGACGTCGTGAACCGGCGAACCAAGTGGCTTGCCCCGCTCTGCGGAGCGACGCCTCGATTCAGTCGTCGGCCTCTCGCGCGTCTCAACCCTGGATCAGCGCAGCCAGCAGACGCGATTCAATCTCAAAGATTGTTTCTCAACGGCTAGCTCTGAGATTGTATTCGCCATTAAAAAGCCGTCCCGTCAGCTTAATTTGCCGGCCTGCCAACACCGGAGTTGCGCATGAATCAGGTCAAACGGGACGTGGGGCGCACGGAAGGCCTTCATTTTCGTGCCGTCGAGGTCGCTCTACAGGCAAGGGCGTTGAAACAATGCAGTTATCCAGGTCATTCCGACTGGGTGTTGGACCAGGGAGATGAAGAGGCGAGTCGGCTCGCCTGTGTGATCGGAACAAATCGCTGGGAGAACGGCGAGATTGATGGCGAGCGCGAAGAATTTCTGGCTGCCATCAAACATGTGATCAAAGCCGCGCCCTACGAGTGTCCCCGGTGCGATCGGATGATGGCAAGGGACTGATGCAGGTCCCTTGCTCGTCGCGCCAAGTCGATAGCCTGCCTCGGTGCTGAGGACAGGGCTAGACGAAGCGCGCCGCCCAGGGCAGCACCGCGTCAGCAATATCGTCGGGCTGCTCCGGGAACAGCGCGTGAGATGCGTCCTGAATGATCGTGGTCGTTACCCTGTCGCCGAACTGGCTGCGCAGTTCGTCCCAGGACCGCTTCGGCCTGAACGGATCACACGCGCCGATCAGTTCCAGCAACGGCACATCGCCGCAGGCCCAGTAATCGCTGAGCGCGACAGTTCCAGCGGCGCCGTGCTGCATCCGCAGAGTCGCCGGATACCAGCCGGCGAGCCAGATGCGCGGATCGTGGCCGGGTGCGAAGAAGGCCTTGCGCAGCGCGGCCAGTCGCGCCGCTTCCGGCGCGGAGGTATCGCCCGCGATCAGCGGCGCCTTTGCAATATCCTCTGCGACATCGGCCGCCTGAGCCGCCGCGAGCACGACCGCCTTGACCAACTCCGGGTGATCGGTCGCCAGCATCTTCGCTAGGGCGTGCCCAAAGGCGTGGCCGAGCACGACGGCAGGGCCATTGTCGAGTCGCCGAATGCAGAGCGCAACATCATCGGCCAGATCGCGTAGACTGACATCCGTCATGGGTCCCGTCGAACCGGCGATGCCTCTTGGCTGCGGCCGCAGCGCTCTCCAGCCGGCGCGGACGAGGTCGGCGACGAAAGGATCATAATCCGCACCGCCATCGCGACCATAGGAGGGAAGAATGACGAAGGCCGGTCCCTTGCCGTCAGTGATGGTTTCGATCGTGACGTTGCCGCACTGAACGAGCGTGCTGCTGCTTGGCGTATCGGCCATCTGCAATGCCCTTGCCTGACTCTTGATTCGGGAAGTCACGATTTCGGAAGCGTGACGCGCAACAGGGTCGCCGGGCGCGGCCCACCGGGCAACGGTGAGGCAGTGCCGCCATCGGTGGTGACATAGGCCACCCGGCCATAGTCTCCGGGCGCGCGTCCCCAGGCGGCGCTGGACGGCCCGATCAGCTGATCCGTGAAAGGATCGCCGACGATGCTGTCGGTGAAGCCGCTGTTCTCGGCCGGATCCAGTGACACCCGATCGATCGTGTTCTGCCGGTGCGTCGTCAGGTAGGCGACATTGGCGTCCTCGTCGATGCAGAAATCATCGCCCATGCGGCCCGCCAGAACGAGTTCGGGCTCGCCGGCAGGCTCGTGCGTGTCCGGATTGACGGCGACGCGCATGAACAGCTTCTTGGCGGTCGCCGTGTAATAGAGGGTGTTCGACCGCGGCGCATAGCGCACGCCGTTCACGCCCGGCTGTTCCGGCTTCATCTGGCCAGGGAAGTAACCCATGCTGTGATGGCGGAGCCAGACACGGGACACCGGCTTGCCACCCTCCGCAGGGAGGTCGACCCGCCAGATCAGGCTGGCGAAACAGTCCGCGACAAGCATGATGCCGGGGGCGATCAGAGAGGCGCCATTGGGCGCACGCGCGGCGTCCGGAAACTGCATCACCATCTCCGGGTGGACCGTCGCGCCGGGCGACCAGCCGCGCAGATCCAGACGATGCAGGTAGGATTCATGCGTCGTGTAGCCGTTGCCCGTCAAGATATGGAAAACATCCGGCTCGGTCTCGAGGACGGCCATCGTCACCTCGCCGAACTTGTACAGCAGCGAAGCGGCCACGGGCAGGCCACTCGTCGTGGGCGGGACGTACCACAGCTCCTGTTTGTTCGCGACCGTGACGAGGACGGAATGGTCGGCGCGGACAGCGAGATTTTCCAGAAAATAGCCGCGCGGGAAAGATGCCACCAGGGTCAGCTTGGCCTCGTGCTGCGGGACCGCTTGCTGGTCCGGCGAGGGGATCTCGAACCCGTTCAACAGGGCGCAGACGACGTGATAGATGCCGATGAGGAACGTCATATCGACGACGCCCTGCGCGGAGAAGCAGCGTTCCGCCTCGGTGTAGAGGGCGGCATCGACGCGGTGTCCGGCGGAGAGCTGGCGAGCATAGCATTGTGCGATCCTCTCCGCCGGGCTCAAGCTGTCCGGCAGTCCGCCGGCTGCAAGCGTCCGTATGACGTCTTCCGGGATGCCGGCGTGCCGAGCGGCCGCCGTGTGGGCGTAGAGCTCGTACGGCGCATTCCAGACCGCGCCGACCGTGAGGATCACCACTTGCCGGACCCGATCGCTCAGCGTCGTGGCACGCTGCTCGGCTTCCTGGAGATCGAGGAAGCGGGAAGCGATCTCGGGGCTGAAAAGGGGCGGATTGAACGGGCCGATCAGGCGGCCATCGCCGGTCTTGCTCTGGAAATGAACAGAGCTGGCCCACGGCACCATGGTCGAATTGATGCGGTCGTATAGTTGTCTCGCGTCTTTGCCCAAGGAGTCGGGGTCCTGCAGCGGCAGGCGGCCGCCCAGATTCGGTGATTGAAGTTTCATATTGGTGTCCTCCTGGATCGGGGAGTGCCGGCGCCGTCTTACTGGTTGAGGCCGACAGCGTTGGCGGGCACATCGAAAGCTGCGAGCGTGAGCGAGACGCCGGTGAACCATCCGAGCAGCATCGTCACATCGACGATGCCCGCGTCGCCCAGCAGCGCCTTGGCGCGCCGGTAGAGGCCCTTGGGCACGAGGCGAGGAGCAATCAAAGCCGAAGCAAGCTCGTAGACGACCTGCTGCCGGGGATCGTCGAACGAGGTCGGCAGCCCGGCGATGATGGCTTCGACCTTGTGCGCCGGAAGGCCGCCGGCCTTCTCGCCGATCATCTCGTGCTCATAATTGGCGTACGCCGCCAGCCAGCGCCCATTGATCAGGTTCGTGACGATCTCGATCTCGGCTTTCGTCAGCGTCGATTGCGTCTGGTAGTAGGCGCCGGTCGGAACCACCGTTTTGGAAAGCTTCGGGTTTGCCAGCCAGATCTTGTGGGGACCGGGGACCTGTCCTCGAAGCTTCCTGGTGAAGTCGTAGGCGTCCCTCATCTCGGCCGGCATCTCGTCGGCGGGCGTTTCGATGAAGCGGCCGAATGTTCCGAAATCAGGAAGTTCAGACATGATCGTTTCCCTTTGCTGATTGACCGCCTGGCGCCTCCCTGTCGCCAGGTTCAGGGATCGCCGCGCGCCCGTGATCATCGCGGCGGCAGATAGGCAGAGCCGGCCGTTCGATCTTTCGCAAATCGCGCACGAGTTTTGCGTTTTCGCGCTTCTTTGACGATCCACGCGCTACCAGCGGCGGGCGGCGCGCCAGGCACGTGGACTCATGCCCACCCGCTTGCGGAACATGGTCGCAAAATGACTCGGCTGAAGGAAACCGCACGCCAGCCCGATCTCCGTCACAGATTTTTCGGTGTTCTCGAGCAGGTGCTGGGCTTTTTCGATGCGGAGATCGTTCACGTAACGATGCGGCGGCCGCCCGGTCGTTTCGCGAAAGCCGCGCGCGAATTGCGATGGACTCAATCCGTTCAGCCTCGCCAGTTCCGTCAGCGACAAGGTCTCATGCAAATGGGCCTGGATATGATCAAGCACGCGGCGCAAGCGGCTGCCTGCTATTTTGCTCGGCGGCTCGGGTCGAACTGGTGCCAGATTCGAATGGCGCCGCAGAAGGTGCAGCGCGATGGCGCGACCAAGCAGATCCAGCATCAATTTTCCACCAGGACCTCCCGCCTCGACCTCGGCCGCAAGCAGTTGGCCCAACCGGCTGAGCGCATCGTCGCGCACCGCAAGGCGGCGGATTAGCGACACTCCCGCAGCCCCTGCGCCGTAAGCATCTTCCGCTACGGTCTGAAAGAGATCCGGCGTAATGTGGATGAGCACCGCATCGGTCGGCCCTTTGAGGGTACGCGCTGTTGCAAACGCCGCCGGAGTAATGCTGATCTGGCCGCCTTCGCACCAGCGGCGATCTCGCTTGCCGCCGTCATACACGTCTTCGATCAGGACCGGCCCGATCAGATGCACGACGACGAGATGATCGCGCAGTCCCGGCACCTCGATCCTGCCTGGAGGATGCCGGCAGCGCTGCAACACGACATCGTGCCCATTGCCGGGGCAACTCGAAAAGATCGGGCGGCTCGGCAGCAGATTCGGCAAATCCGCCGGCGCTACCAGCGCGGGGCATGCAACGGAAGCACTGTGTGTTCGCATGCTCTTGCTCTCCGCCAACGCTGTATTTCCGGGGGTGCTGCACAAAGGCGCGACGCGCCCGAGAAGGCTGAGATCGGAGCCAAGCGGTTCCAATCCCAGTCGCAACCAACTCCCGGAAAATATCGAGCCAGCCGGTGTGGAACTCAATCTGTTCAAGCGAATTTTATGACGTGCGTTGCTTTGTCCGGAATCGGCGTGGCTGTCTCGAGAGCGGAAGCTGACGGTGTCGGCCGCGCGCCCCAGGAGGATTTCTCATGATCGCCAACCTCGGAAAACTACGATTAGCTGCGACAGCAGCGATGATCGTCACGATGATGTCTATGCCCGGTACGGCAAGCGCTGGCGGTGCGAAATCAGCGCATCTGCGGGCTCCCCCGCCACCGCCTTCCTGGGGCTACTATGCGCGCCCCCCGATCGTCCTCGATTACGCTCTCGCCCTGTCACTCGGGACACATTCGATCGACGACCATCCGCCTTATTACACCAAATTCGCATACGACTATTGCGACTTTCGAAATTGCACCTTGCAACGCAGGGAGGTCGTCGGCGCAGATGGCTTGCGCAGTTTCAGCTGGGTCCCAGTCTGGTATGGACCTTACGATTGAGTCAGACGTCGGATCCAGGCCGGCGGAAATCGCCGCCAGATTCATCATGGTTGGGCTTGAACTGAGAAGCCGCCTTCGGGCGGCTTTTGTGGACCGGTGCATCAGGGCGATGGCGATGATGGCTGCAATTCCGGCCAACGACGTCGCGGCGAAGCTCCGGAGTAGACCGCAATGCGGGCTCGCCACCGTAGAGCTGCCGGTGTTCGCGCTTCGACGAGCCCGCCCGAACAAAAACCCGCCGGAATCGCCTCACATTATGTTTTGGGAGTTCCTCTCGGCGCCCCGATGTTCAGGCAGCCGGTGTGGCGCTTGACGGCCGGCTGCACACCTGGAATTCTTGAAATCTGCGGAGTATCATTTCAGAACGCATATCGGGTGTTGCGGATGTCCATTTTCGCTAGCAGGTTAGGTTTCGCAGTTGCATTGGCGGCGCTCTGTCTGGGCGGCCAAACCGCCCATGCCCAAGCCTTACCGGTGACATATTGGATTCCAGGAGGGCTCTTCGGCTTCGGCGGCAATCTGGCCGCAGGCACGAGCTCGAACACTTACGGCAACTTTCCGGGCTTCGACAGCAGTGACGCTAGGGGCGACGGCTTTTCCTACACGCGCTACAATTTTCAGAACGGCTGGTTTGTTGGCGGCGAGGGCGGCGGCATCGGGTTGAGCATGAACGGCTTCAACCAGGATTCAATGTTCGGCTCGGTTTATCGCGAAGGTGTGCAGTTCGGCTACAACTTCAAGAACGACGGCCTACCCGTCACATTCTATGGCGGTGTCGATACGTTGAAATATGACGCTGGGATGGGCAGTAACCCTTTTGCCCCTTTCGATAGCACGTCCGGCACCCTGCCAGGCTATAGCGCCCACGCTGGCGTCGAGTTCCAGCCGGCGCCGAACCTCAGCCTGTCGCTTGGGTTGGGCTATACACAACAGTAGGCCGCATGAGGCGCGACATTGGGACAAGCGGGCCGCAGTCTCGCGGCGAAGTCAAAGGCTGCCGTTAGAATCGCTCGATCGACCGAGGTCGGAAGGTCTGCCGAGAAACAATAGGAATAAGGGTGTTATCGTCGTAAAAGGCGAGCGGATGCGCCCGCTTGCTGGCGTCCGATTGGACCACGGCATGATCGCCGCTGGTTCGGGCCCGCGCCGATCGGGCCGGTTTGACGGCATGCACCTTGGCGCGCCGCGGCCACCGGCCATCGCATCGCACGGCCTTAGGCTACCCGCTGCCGATCGGCCCCGCCCGAGCGCAGGTTCTGGAAGAACCTGTCCACTTCGCGCGACAGTGTGTCCGCTGTCGAGGTCAGCTCGCCGGCGACCGCGAGCACGGATGCGGCGGCATTGTTGGTCTCGCCGATGGCATCGCGCAGCGAGCCGATATTGGTCACCAGCGTTTCGTTGCCATGGGCCGCCGATTGCGCATTGACGGATATTTCGCGGGTGGCCGCGTCCTGCTGGCCGACGGCGCTGGCGATGTTCGAGGTGATGTTGTCGATATCGCGCACCGCATTGCCGATTTCGCGCACGGCATCGACCGCGTTCTTGGTCGAGGCCTGGATCATGCCGACGTTCTGCCCGATCTCCTCGGTGGCCTTGGCGGTCTGGCCGGCCAGCGCCTTGACCTCATGCGCCACCACGGCGAAGCCGCGTCCGGCCTCGCCGGCGCGCGCAGCCTCGATGGTCGCGTTCAGCGCCAGGAGATTGGTCTGCTCGGCGATCGCCTGGATCAAATTGAGTACGCCGTCGATGCGCTGGGTCGCTGCAGCGAGACTCTCGATTTCGGTGATCGATTTTTCGGTGCGCTGGCCGGTCTGTTCGACCGCGCCCGCCGACTGACGGACCTGGCGGCCGATCTCCTGCACCGAGGCGGACAATTCCTCGGCGGCGCCGGCGACCGCGGAGACGTTGCTGGAGGCTTGCGTGGTCGCGCTGGTCGCGGCAAGCGCCTGAGCGTTGGCGTTCGCCGTCACCCGATTGATGTTTTGCGCGGTGTTGCGCATCGCCGACGCGTTGTCGGCAACCGCCTGCAGCACGCCCCCGATCGCCTGCCGGAATTGCTCGACGGAGGCTTCGACGTGCCGGGTGCGCTCCTCTCGCGCCTTCGACTCCGCGGAGACCTGGGCGTTGAGATTGCGATTGTGATCCATCGCCTGCTGGAAGATCCGGATCGCGCGCGCCAGGGCGCCGATCTCATCCGCGCGCGCGGTATGCGGAACCTCGACGCCTGCGGCGCCGTCGGCGACGCGTTTGATGGTGGCGGTGATGACGGCGAGCGGACGCGCGATGGAGCGGGCTATGATGACGACGCCGATGATGACCAGCAGAAGGGAGACGCCGCCGAGGCAGGTCAGGACAAACGACAACTGACGGTTGGTATCGGTCTGGTGGGCGATCAGCTTGGCCCTTTCCGAATAGACTTTGGAGAGCGCGCCGAGATCCTTGTTGAGGGCCTGTCGAACGCTGCGGTTGGCGTCATTGTCGCCCCATTCGCGACCCGCGGCCGGATTGATCTCGACGGCGCGGCGTACCAGTTCCTTGCGGAATTCGACGAATTGCTCGATGCGCTTCTCGAACGTGGCGAACTGCTCGGCGTCGTCAGCCTTGACGATGCTTTGCCATTTCGAAACGATAGCGAGAATGTCGCCGTTGAATTTGAGGATCCCGTCGCCGTATTTCTTGACGACCGCCGGCTCCGTCGACATGTAGACGCCGCGCGATTCCATCACCACGGCATACACCAGCGAATTGACCCGCTCGACGTTGAGCGCTGCGGTATTGGCGATCTCGATCGCCTCGGTGAGCTCTGCCGCACGCCGGGAGTTGTAATCCGACAATATCGTCATCGCGGCGGTCAAAGCTGCGAACAGGCCGAAAATGCTGTACAGGCGCGCCGCGAGTGAGAACCGGGACAGAAAGGACGGGCTCGAGGATGGGCCTTGGGGTTGCGTCGTGGTCGGCATGCGAAGTCCTTGTAAGGCCGGCAACCCGCCGGACCCTGCAAAAACATAGGCGACTTGTCGTGGAAAATTCATTAATGCGCGAAGCTTATTGCGGTGCAACTTTTGCAGGTAATGCAAGTCAAAGGCAGATGATTGCCGGGGCGAATACGGGGTCCTGGCCAGGTCTTGGCGGGCACCCGTGGCTGATCCGTATTATTACGGTACAGTGAAAGCTCGAGAAGTTAATTGGTGTCATTGTAGGGGCGATCCTCTCCGCGATGCCAAACATTGGAAGTCTAGGACGTCCGGCGCCGACGCAAGGTGCGGAAGATCGCGGAGCAGCCCATGGCCTATCGCCACACCATCGACGCCACCAGTTACGTGTTCGATGATCTCCGCGATCTCCTGGCCAAGGCCACGCCGCCGCGCTCGGGCGACCGGCTGGCGGGAATCGCGGCCGAGAGCGCCGAGCAGATGGTCGCGGCGCGGATGGCGCTGTCGGACGTGCCGCTTGGTCAGTTCCTGCAGGAAGCGCTGATTCCCTATGAAGATGACGAGGTCACCCGCCTCATCGTTGACAGCCACGACGCGCAGGCCTTTGCGCCGGTCTGCTCGCTGACCGTCGGATCGTTCCGCGACTTTCTGCTCTCGGACGCCGCGAGCGGCGAGGCGCTGAAGAAGCTCGCCGGCGGCATCACACCGGAAATGACGGCTGCGGTTTCCAAGCTGATGCGCAATCAGGATCTCATCCTGGTTGCGAAAAAATGCGAGGTGATCACGGCCTTCCGCAACACCGTTGGGCTGCGCGGACGGATGAGCACGCGGCTGCAACCCAATCACCCCTTCGACGATTCCAGGGGCATCACCGCCTCGATCCTCGACGGCATCCTTTTGGGATCCGGCGATGCCTGCATCGGCATCAATCCGGCGAGCGATGATCCCGCCGTGATCGGCGGCCTGGTGCGCCTGCTCGACGAGATCATCACGCGGCTCGCCGTACCGACCCAGAGCTGTGTCCTCGCTCATGTCACGACGACGCTCGACCTGATCAGTCAGGACATGCCGGTCGATCTGGTGTTCCAATCGATTGCGGGGACCGAGGCCGCCAACCGCAGTTTCGGCGTCGATCTTGCGCTGCTGCGGCAGGCGCATGACGCCGGACGGTCGCTGCGCCGCGGCACGGTCGGCGATAATGTGATGTATTTCGAAACCGGGCAGGGTTCGGCGCTGTCTGCCGATGCCCATCACGGCGTCGATCAGCAGACCTGCGAAGCGCGCGCCTACGCCGTGGCGCGTGCGTTCGACCCGCTGCTGGTGAACAGCGTGGTCGGTTTCATCGGCCCGGAATATCTCTACGACGGCAAGGAAATCATCCGCGCCGGCCTGGAAGATCATTTCTGCGGCAAGCTGCTTGGGCTGCCGCTCGGCGTCGATGTCTGCTACACCAACCACGCTGAAGCCGACCAGGACGACATGGATAATCTGCTGACCCTGCTGGCTGTGGCCGGGGTCACCTTCATCATGGGGGTTCCCGGCGCGGATGACGTGATGCTGAACTATCAGTCCACCTCGTTCCACGACGCGCTCTATGTCCGCGACCTCCTGGGCCTGAAGCGGGCGCCGGAGTTCGACAACTGGCTGGTCCAGGCGGGACTGGCGGACGCGGCCTTTCGGCTCGCCGGTGAGGGCAGGCTGTTGCCCGATTTCGCGTCACGCCTGATCGGCGAAGGCGAGTCAAAACTTCGAGCCGCCGCAACCATCTGAATGTCGAAAGGTTGAACGGATCCGTCAACATATACTGTTTGAGGAAACGATAGCCAATTTTAAGACACGTGATTATCTTATGTTTGACCTGTCGCAAGGGAACTCAGATGAGAACTGAAGGCATTGAGGCGACACGCCGTATTCTATGCGTGTTTCCGCGATACACATCCGCTTTCGGCACATTCGAATATGCCTACCCGCTGACCGATGGCGTGCAGGCCTTCATGCCGCCGCAGGGCCTGCTGCTGATCGCGGCCTATCTTCCCAAGAACTGGCCTGTGCGCTTCATCGACGAGAACATTCGTGCCGCCACCGACGACGACTTCGAATGGGCGCAGGCGGTGTTCGTCAGCGGCATGCACATCCAGCGCCAGCACATGAACGATATCTGCCGCCGGGCGCATGCGTTCGATCTTCCGGTCGCGATCGGCGGTCCCTCGGTGAGCGCCTGCCCGGATTATTATCCGTCGTTCGACTATCTCCATGTCGGCGAGCTCGGCGATGCCACCGATGAGCTGATCACGCGGCTGGCGCGCGATCCGCAGCGCCCGGCCCAGCAGGTCGTGCTCAAGACCATGGACCGCGTGCCGATGACAGAGTTCCCTGTTCCGGCCTACGAACTGGCCGAGATGAAGAAATATTTCCTGGGCAACATCCAGTATTCGAGCGGTTGTCCCTACCAGTGCGAGTTCTGCGATATTCCCGGGCTCTATGGCCGCAATCCACGGATCAAGACGCCGCAGCAGATCATCGCCGAGCTCGACAGATTGCGCGAATGCGGAATGACGGACACGGTCTATTTCGTCGACGATAACTTCATCGGCAACCGCAAGGCCGCGCTCGATCTGCTGCCGCATCTGATCGAATGGCAGAAGAAGCATGGTTACGTGACGCGGCTCG
Organism: Bradyrhizobium sp.; assembly: GCF_049581145.1. Lineage (GTDB taxonomy): Bacteria > Pseudomonadota > Alphaproteobacteria > Rhizobiales > Xanthobacteraceae > Bradyrhizobium. The sequence continues at coordinate 984 of NZ_JBAURI010000614.1, read as the reverse complement.
CCTGCGAGGCCACGCTCAACATCGCCAAGCGGCCGGAAATTCTCGAGAAGATGCGGGAGGCCTACTTTGCCACCATCTTCTGCGGCATCGAGACGCCCGACCCCGAGGCGCTGCGCGCGATGCAGAAGGACCACAACATGATGGTCCCTATCCTCGACGGCATCAAGACCATCAACAGTTATGGCATGGAGGTCGTGTCAGGCATCATCATGGGCCTCGACACCGACACGCCCGAGACCGGCGATGTGCTGTTGGATTTCGTCGAGCAGTCCAGGATTCCGATGCTGACGATCAACCTGCTGCAGGCGTTGCCGAAGACGCCGTTGTGGGACCGTCTGGAGCGCGAGAATCGCCTCAATCACGACGACAGCCGCGATTCCAATGTCGAATTCCTGCTGCCCTACGACCAGGTCGTCAGGTCGTGGAAGAAGTGCATGGAGGTCGCCTACAGGCCGGAGAAGCTCTATGGGCGTTTCCGGTATCTGCTCGAGTTCACCTATCGGAACCGGATCAAGGTCCCGCGGTCGAAGGAGCAGAAGAGCTGGGCCAACATCAGGCGGGGGGCCGTCATGCTGCGCAACATCTTCTGGAAGATCGGCGTGCTCGGCGACTACAGGAAGGTGTTCTGGAAATTCGCGTTGTCGCGCCTGTGGCGTGGCGACATCGAGGGCCTCATCGCCTGCGCGATGGTCGGGCATCATCTGATCATATTCGCGCGTGCCGCGTCACTTGGCCATCAGAACGCGTCCAACTATTCGATCAGGTTGCGCGAAGCATCGGTGCCGGCCGAGTAGCACTGCATGAGACCGCCGCAGGCGTCGCCGCCATCACTTGCCGATCTGCGCGATCTGACGCCGGCGCGTGTCGCGCTGGGGCGCTCCGGCGCAAGCTTGCCAACCACGGCCCTGCTGGCGTTCACGCTCGACCACGCGCGAGCGCGCGACGCCGTGCACGCCAGCTTCGAACTGTCGGCTCTCGTTGCGC
>NZ_JBAURI010000613.1:0-3398 GCF_049581145.1 Bradyrhizobium sp. | reverse complement strand
GCTCCAGCATGACCGGGGTCGGGACTCCGTTCGGCAGCTTTCAGGTCGGCCAGTATTCCTATTCCATCTATCGCCTGGTGCTGTTCGCCGCCGCGCTCGGCGTGCTGGCCGGGCTCTATATGCTGTTCAACTCGACCCGGTTCGGCGTGCTGGCCCGCGCCACCATCCAGGTTCCGCATATGGCCGCGGCGCTCGGCGTGGACACGCGCGTCATCTACAGCCTGACCTTCGCCTGCGGCGCCGGGCTCGCGGGCCTCGCCGGGGGCCTGTATGCTCCAACCATGACCCTGGTTCCGACCATGGGCGCGACCTTCATCATGGAAGCCTTCGTCACCGTCGTGATCGGCGGCGCCGACGTCTTCCTGGGCACGGCGCCGGCCGGCGCGGTGCTTGCGGTGGTGAAGTCGGCGATGACCTCCTGGCAGGGGCAATTGTTCGGACAGATCGGTCTTCTGGTCGCCGTGATCATCGTGGTCCGGGTGCTGCCAAAGGGCATCTCCGGATTCGTGCTGCGCGAGCGCACCTGATGCCGGCAGACCTGATGCGGGCAGACCTGATGCGGGCAGACCTGGTGCGGACAAACCTGGCGCGGGCATATCTGATGCTGGCGCAACTGATGGATGAGCGGCCGTGAACGGCTTGATCGCTTTGCTTGGGCGACTCGAGGGGCCGCAGACGGTCGGCCGTGGTCCGGCGTTCTGGACCCTGTTCGCGATCGTGCTGGCGTTCGCCTGTGCCTATCCGCTGTTTGCCGATGGCTACACCGTCGGCAACACCGTGTATTTCTTCGTCTGGGTGTTCATCGCGCTCAGCCTGTGCCTGATCTGGGGCTATGGCGGCGCGCTGAGCTTCGGGCAGACCGCGTTCTTCGGCATCGCCGGTTATGGCTATGGCGTCTTGACCATCAATTTCGAGGCCGCCGATGGCTTTACGCTGGTTGCGCTGTTGCTTTCGATTGCCATCGCCGCGCTGTTTGCGCTGCTGCTCGGCTATTTCATGTTCTTCGGCCGCATCTCCGGCGTCTTCCTCGGCATCGTCACGCTTGCGGTGACGCTGATGCTGGAGCGCTTCATGGCCCAGACCGCAGGTCCCGAGTGGCACATCGGCACGGCCCGGTTGAACGGCTTCAACGGCATGAGCGCGATGCCGCCGATCACCATCCCGTGGCCCGGCGAGGACATCGTGCTGTTCGCCGATATCGGCCTTTATTATTTCGTGCTGGCGCTCCTGGTCCTGGTCTATCTCGGCCTGCGCATCCTGATGAACTCCGCCTTCGGCAATGTGATCGTCGCTATCAGGGAAAACCCCGAGCGCGCGGAAATGCTGGGTTACGACATCAGGAAGTATCAGCTCGTCACCTTCGTGATTGGTGCCGCGCTCGCCGGCCTTTCGGGCGTGCTCTACACGGCGTGGGGCCAGTACATCACGCCCTCGAGCATGGGCATGACGGCGGCGGCGCTGCCTTTGATCTGGGTCGCGGTCGGCGGACGCTCCGACCTGACCTCGACCTTGATCGGAACATTGCTGGTGCTCGCGGGCTTCCAGGCCCTGACCATCTATGGCAGCCAGTATGCACTTGTGGTCATGGGCGTGCTGCTGGTGTTGACGGTGCTGATCGCGCCGAACGGGCTCGTGCTGACGGCCATGAACCTGGTCTCGCGCCTCGCGACGCGCGGCAAGCGAGGTGACGGCTGATGGCGCTGCTCGAACTCCGCGGACTCAACAAGCATTTTGGCGGACTCCATGTCACCAACGCGGTCGACCTCGCGCTGGAGGAAGGCGAGATTCATTGCCTGATCGGTCCGAACGGCGCCGGCAAGAGCACCCTGTTCAGGCTGATCCTCGGCGAATTCGCTCCCGGCAGCGGTGACATCTATTTCGCGGGTGAAAACATCACGGCGTTCAAATCCTTCGCCCGCATCCACCGCGGCCTGTCGGTCAAGTTCCAGGTGCCGGGCGTGTTCAAGGGCCTGTCGGTGCGCCAGAATCTCGAAATCGCGCTGCAGAGCCGGCATCGCGGTGCCGCGCTCGCCGCGGAGATCGACCGGCTCGTGGGCTTCCTCGGCCTCGGTGCCGAGCAGGCCCAGAAGGCCGGCAATCTCAGCCATGGCCAGAAGCAGTGGCTGGAAATCGGCATGGCGATCAGCCTCAAGCCGCGCCTGTTGCTGCTCGACGAGCCGACCGCGGGCATGTCACCGGAAGAGACGCACCTGACCGGCGAGATGGTGCAGCGGCTCAACAGCGAGGGCATGACCGTGCTGGCGATCGAGCACGACATGGCATTCGTGCGGCAGGTCGCGCAACGTGTGACCGTGCTGCATCTGGGGCAGGTGTTCGCGCAAGGCTCGATCGACGAGATCATCGCCGACGAGCGTGTCGCCGCGATCTATCTGGGCCAGGCTCACACCCAAGCGCTCGTTCATGACCATGCGTAAGGAAGTCATCCTTTCGACCCTCGGCCTGCGCGCCGGCTATGGCGGCAAGCCGGTGCTGCAAGGGCTCGAGATCGAGGTGCGGGAAGGTGAGATCGTTGCCGTGATCGGCCGCAACGGCGTCGGCAAATCCACCTTGATGAAAAGCCTGATCGGGCTGGTGCCGGCGATGAGCGGCTCGATCGTCTATCGCGGCGAGGCGATCGAGCTGGTTCCTGCGCACAAGCGGGCGCGGCTCGGCATCGGCTACGTGCCGCAGGGGCGCGACGTGTTTCCGCGCCTGACGGTGGCCGAGAACATCGCCGTCGGCGCCGCGATCAAGGGCGGCATCCCCGAGGAGGGACGGCGGCGGGTCGTCGAGGCCTTCCCGATCCTTGCCGAGCGCTGGAGTCAGCGCGCCGGTACCCTGTCCGGCGGCCAACAGCAGCAGCTTGCGATCGGGCGCGTGCTGATCGCCGATCCCAGCCTCATTCTGCTCGATGAACCCTCGGAAGGCATTCAGCCCAGCATCGTCCAGGACATCGCGCGCAACATGGCCGCGATCAACGCCCGGACCGGCATGACCATCATTCTGGTCGAGCAGAATCTCGACATGATCCGCGCCATGGCGCAGCGCTGCTATGTGATGGACAAAGGCCGCATCGTCGCAAGTCTCGACCGCGATGCGCTTGACGACGACGCCGAAATGCGCCGCCATCTCGCGGTGTGAGGCGAGTCCAAGGAAGCGAGCAACAAGGACGTCACCAAGGAAGGAGAACATCGATGGCCTGGCAGGAAAATTCCATCATGGCGCAGAAGGGCGTCGCCAAGGGCAAGCAAGGCGCGAGCTATACGATCACCGAAGCAGATCAGGGCACGTACCATTATGTCTATGGTCCCTACGTCAAGCCGGTGCTCACGGTCGAGCCGGGCGCGGTCGTCTCGGCCGAGACCCACGACGCGTTCGAGGGCAAGATCAAGCATGAG